>CANHVD010000018.1 GCA_947463775.1 Planctomycetaceae bacterium
GTGGCTCGTCCGGACTCTCGACGCGGGTTCACATTGATCGAGCTGCTTGTTGTAATTGCCATCATTGCGATTCTGATTGCATTGTTGCTGCCTGCCGTTCAACAGGCCCGTGAGGCTGCTCGTCGAACACAGTGTAAAAACAACCTGAAACAGCTTGGACTGGCGATCCATAACTTCGCTGACGTTTACGGATTTCTCCCCGTCAGCAGCCGACCTCCCGGGACGGGTACAAGACGTCTGGCAGGCTTCGTGAAGATCCTGCCTCAACTGGAACAGGCCAATCTTTACACACAGTACAATCAGGCTCTGCAGTGGAGTGACCCCAATACAACTCAGCGGGCCGTCGTGAGTACTCGCCTGCCAGCTTTCGAATGTCCTTCATCCGCTGCTCAACTGAAACTGGACGGCGACCCAGACGTTACGACGACTCCATCAGGATATGCGGCCAACATGGTTGCTACGTCAGACTATGCACTGTCAAAGGGAGTGGATGTGAACATTAACGCCTTCCTTCCAACTACGGCTCAGGCCGCATTTCCAATCACCGGAAACTTCGTCGACCCAACTTCACCTGCTCACAGATACTTTGCCGGCATGCATGCTCAGAATGTGGATTCCAAGTTCCGCGACGTGACGGACGGCTTGTCAAATACGGTTTCCGTGATTGAATCGGCCGGACGGCCAACCGTTTACCGCCGCGGCCCACGGCCATTCGGTGTTGTTCCTACGAACCGTGTGAACGCCGGTGGTTGGTGCCGCCCGGCGAGCGATGTTCTGGTAATGAGCCAGCGTGCTGACGGCTCTGCTTTGGGTGGAACGACTCCTTTTAATGCAACGAACGGTCACAATGTTGGAGCCGAAACCTATCCAACCGGTGCCTACGGCGTTCAGGGCACAAGCCAGCCATTCTCGTTCCATACCGGTGGTGCTCAATTCCTCTTCGGCGACGGCAGTGTGGCCTTCCTCAGCGAGAACATTGACCTTACTCTGTTTGCTGGCCTCATAACACGCGGCAACGGCGAAGTGGTTCAGGTTCCATAAGCATCTCACACAGCTCTTCCAACCTTATACCGGACAGCGTCCCAGCGCTGTCCGGTTTTTCCATTGCACGAAGGATCTGTGTGATGTCTCAACCGGGCCTTCGTCTGACGAATCTTGATGCACTGGCCGAAGCTGCTGAATGTCTGCGGACGATTGCTCATCCGCATCGCCTCAGGATTCTGCAGATTCTGTCCCAGGGCGAACATCCCGTCGGCGCACTGGCGGAAGCGTGCGAATTGCCCAGTGCCATGATGTCGGAACATCTCCGTCTGATGCAGCGCTGCCGACTTCTGGATAGTCGACGCGAAGGTCGACATGTTTACTACTTTATTGTGGAACCTCATGTCAGCGCCGTCCTGCAGTGTGTCGTAAAGCACTTTGACACGGCCAGGAAGACAACAGCCGCAACCCAATAGCGGTCTGCACTGGCCAATTCACCGACGGTCATTGGTTCCTTTCACAAGCAGACGTGACGGCCCTCCTTCCTAACTCAGATTGAATCAACGGAGTATTTCAATGAGTGTTAATTCCATCACCCCTCAGCGACTCCACGAGTTGATCACAACGGGTGAGCCAATCGAACTGTTCGATGTGCGGACGCCTGTGGAGTTTCGTGAAGTACACGTCACGATCGCTCGAAACACCCCGCTCACGGAGCTTGATGCAAAGAAGATTGCAGCGACTCGCAGCACCGATTCACCCTTGTACGTCATCTGCAAATCCGGCGGTCGTGGTCGTCAGGCTTGTGAACAGATCATTGCCGCCGGTTATTCCAATGTCGTGAATGTGGAAGGCGGCACTCAGGCCTGGGATACTGCTGGCTTGCCAGTGATTCGCGGTCAGAAAGCCATCTCGCTCGAACGACAAGTTCGAATCGCCGCAGGATCGCTGGTGCTAACTGGTGCCGTGCTTAGCCACTGGGTTCATCCATGGTGGATCGGCCTCTCAGGCTTCGTCGGAGCCGGACTGATCTTCGCCGGCATCACAGACACCTGCGGCATGGGACTCCTGCTGGCTCGCATGCCGTGGAATAATGTGGCCTCGTGCGAGACCAAATGACTTTATCCTGAGGTCGCTCAGACAAGTGCCGTTTCGTACGTCCGATCGTTCTGTTCCGCGGTCGAATTTTCGGTTCTATGTGTTAAGGAGTGTCGCGGGCTGGAAACCAAGGTTCCCGGGATTTATGTCTTTCAAAGATCCTGCAAAACGATGAAGAGTCACACGGATCCTTCGGTTCCGTCACAGAACTTTGCAATTCAGCTCATCGGGCCCTGACATGTCAGCCTGAGGCCACGCCTCAATGAGAAGCGCCGGCACCATAATCTGCCCCGGAGGGCAACTAAAAACAGACGCGTGCAAGCCCTTCAGGGTTCAGGATTGGCCAGCTATCCCAAGGCGGCATGCATCCACGTTCGTGGATTCTCTTGCCCCAGGCTGATTTAAATGAGCCTGTCAGGCTCAATCACTACAGCGTCAACGCACGTCATTTTGTACAGAGCCGGACTTTCAGGTGCACTTTGCGTCCGTTTCGGCCCTGCAGAGAATGACGATTTCGTTATGGACACGCATTTCAGTCATTCCTCGCTGCAGTCTGCTATTTGTTGCCACCAGCAATGATTTCGTAGCTCTGTTGCCATTCTGCAACACGACTTCTCGATGGCCCACGCTCTTTCAGATTGCATGTAACACCCAATAGGTCATGATTGATACATCATAAATTTGAATGAGCAGATACTAATTTACTGACAATTGGCGAATAGGTCATGAGTGCTCCGACGCGAACTGAATCTTCGGAGACGACGACTTCAAAGCCACATCTTCATGGGCTGGACGTGCTTCGCCTGCTGGCTGCAATGCTGGTCTTTCTCCAGCATACACTGAGTTGCAGCGGCCATGACGAATGGATTGATTTCGCTGGGTTTCGGATCGGCCGGATTGGCACCGCAATCTTCTTTATGCTCGGTGGATTTCTGGCCGCGACATCTCGAAGACCCGCCGTTCAGTGGTTCTTTGATCGCCTTCGTTCTCTGCTGCCGACCTTCTGGGTTGTGACCGGGATTGGATTCGTTCTGGCGGCCATTGGAGGACGTAAAGAGTTCGATGCATGGCAGGTTCTCTGCCAGTTTTCCGGGTTAGGATATTTCACACATGGTGAGCGACTGATCAACATTGCGACTTGGTTTATGTCGCCGTTAATCCTGCTGTATGCCACAGTGGCCGTCGTGAAACTCAAGCCGTGTCGTTGGCTGAGTTCAATCATTACGCTGGTATTGCTTATCGTTGCAACACGAACGGAAGAGAGCTACGCCACTATTTACTGCCACGGTGTCGTCTTTTTTCTGACCTATTCTGTCTGTACATATTGGCCAAAACTGTCCCGTAACATGACGCCGACCTTTCCACTGGGCCTCATTGCACTTTCAATGATTCAGCCAGAGTTTCGCTATGGCGCAGCTGCATCAATCCTGCTGACAGTCTTTATGCGGATTCAGTCGCCTTCCAGGATTGCATGTTCATTTTCACGCATCGCCTACGAATGGTTTCTTGTGCATGGCATTTGCCTGTCCATTGCCATGCGCGTAACACAATCGCCTGTCCGTCTTGGACTTTTAGGAGCCATCCTGTCGTTGTTCGTGGCCACTGGCCTCAGGTGTTGTTTCGCCGCCCTGTCACGGTTCCGGCAACATTGGATTGCGGGGATTGCCGACGAGACACTTCATCCAGATCCAGCTGCATTGGGAAGTCCTGCGATGTGAGGAACCGGTTCACGATCATCCGGGAAAGCCTCAAGTCTCTTGTGTCACGAATATGACATCACACGCCGCAGGACGGACTCCAGCAGACGACCTCATACTTCGGATTTGAAACTCAGAGCTCAGAATCGAGAAGCTGGCAGGTTAAGCAGCCATCGAAAGGCACTCACGACAGCAGCTCTGACACTAAACACTGCTATCAGGATCGCTTGTGAATTCTTCGCACAACTTCCACAAGATGGTCGATCTCATCCACCGTGTTGTAGAACGCAAATGACGGGCGAACCGTGGCTTCCACGCCGAATCGGCGCAGTGATGGCTGAGCACAGTGGTGGCCTGATCGTACCGCAATGCCGTGTTTATCCAGCAACTGGCCGACCTTTTCCGGGGGTATGTCGCCCAGCACAAACGAGATCACGCTGACCTTCTCGCGAGCCGTCCCGATGATCCGCAGTCCGTTGATCATCGACAATCGCTCGGTGCCATACTGCAAAAGGGAATGCTCATACTGCCCGATATTGTGAATGCCAACCTGATTCACATAGTCCAGAGCAGCTCCAAGTCCCACCGCATCGGCAATGTTTGGTGTGCCGGCTTCGAACTTTGCGGGAGGATCACTGTAGGTTGTCTCTTCAAACGTCACATTGCGGATCATATTTCCGCCGCCCTGCCACGGAGGCAAAATCTCCTGGACTTCACGGCGAGCATACACGGCTCCAATGCCCGTTGGTCCGAAGATCTTGTGCCCCGAGAAGACGAAGAAGTCACATCCAATCTCGTTCACATTAATTGGCATGTGCGAAATCGATTGAGCACCATCAATGACAACCCTGGCTCCCACTCGGCGAGCCATATGAGTCATCTCCGCCACAGGCAGAATTGTTCCCAGACTGTTGGACGCCTGTGTCAGACTTACGATCCGCGTTTTTGGCCCGAGCAGTCTCTGATATTGATCCAGCAGGACTTCTCCGTGGTCGTTGACCGGGATGACCTTCAGTACCGCCCCGCGATCTTTCGCGATCAATTGCCATGGGACGATGTTGGCATGATGCTCCAGCTCAGACAACACGATTTCATCGCCGGGCTGCAGTAGTGCTTTTCCCAGAGTGTTGGCGACGAGATTGATCCCTTCAGTCGTACCACGCACGAAGATGATTTCTTCAGGGGAGCTGGCTCCGACCTGATTCTGAATCTTCTTTCGAGCGCCCTCGTAAGCGTCCGTGGCTCGCGCTGCAAGAGTATGGGCGGCTCGGTGAATATTGGAATTGTCATGAGAATAGAAGTGCGACAACGATTCGATGACCTGAATCGGCTTTTGAGTTGTCGCTGCATTGTCGAACCACACAAGGTCGTGATTGTTGACCTTCTGATGCAGGATCGGAAAATCTTTGCGTATCTGATGAACATCAAAGATGACGGGACGCGAGTTGCGACTATTCGAAGACTTGAACGACTGGCGGATGCGTTCCTGATCCTGATTGCTTTGACACAGAGATTTCTCGCCAGAAGCTTCTCCCGACTGAATCCGTTGCACAAACGCTTTCAAGCCGTCGTGTGAATCAACAGCGGGCGACGCTTTGCTGGATCTGAGTGTGTCGAGGTCTCCCGGATGTGCCATCGATGACGTGTGACCCGGATGAGTGGGAAATCCTGAAAAACTGAAACCAGAGGCTCCCGGCACCGCGGTCGAAAATGGCTCTGCAGTAATCGACTTCACGGGAACCTGCGGTTCAAACAGCGGGGCGAACGCCGCTGGTAACTCCGCGTTCGGAAAGCCAGCGCGAGGTACGGCCGGAAGTCCGGCTGGTCGAGTCGGTGTTCCCTGAAACGCTGGCGGTGCGGCGATGGACGGCGCGGAAGGCTGTGACGGAAACGAAGAGGCAACCGGAGTTCCGGCATTCATCGGCGAAAAGCCACTGGCCGGCGTCACTGGAACGGCCTCGGGCGTCGGCGCGAAGTTCGTCGGAGCGGCTTGCCCGGGAAGCTGCGCAAACAGCTTTGCAGTTGCTTCAGAAAGCAGTTCCGGAGTCAGAGCTTGCATGAAATGTTTCCGTTCTGAAGATCACACCAGGAGTATCTGGCCTAAAAACATGGGGCGGTCGCCGCATGAGATTCCACTCGTTTAACGGCAAGCCGAAGGCGACTGCGATTTGGGAAATCAATCGCCTGACGTTTGTCGCCCATCAGCTTGATATCTCACGATGCCATCGCTGCCCATCACCTCACAACTCAACCACGCCCGAACTACTTCACCTTAGGACGTCGGTTTTCATAATCGTGATAGAACCCAACTTCGACATTCTCCAGCACAGCCAGTGCATCATCAGTCAGGACAGCTGCCGAGAAGTACGTCGTTAACAGGTAGGAAGCGACTCCAAGACTATCCAGTCCCATCAGGCGAGCAGACAAGCTCGGCATAATCTCACCGGGAATACCCAACTGATGCAGACCGACAACACCCTGATCGGCTTCACCAATTCGCAGCAACAGAATGCTGGTTGTTCCAAACCACTGATTGGACTGATAGCGGCTTTTCATTTCCAACTTGTCGCAGGGCACAATCGGAACGCCACGCCACATAATCACCGGAGTACCAAACAGGTTCATCGTCACCGGCGGAACGCCTCGCCACGTGCATTCGCGTTCAAAGGCCGCAATTGCCTTCGGGTGAGCAAGGAAGAAGGCTGGCTTCTTCCAGACGAGTGCCAGCAGTTCATCCAGATCATCCGGCGTCGGGGCGCCGTAGCGAGTACTGATTCGCATTGCGGGGTCGACCGAATGAATCAGTCCGAACTTTTTGTTATTGATCAGCTCCCATTCCTGACGTTCTTTGATTCCTTCGATCGTCAGTCGCATCTGCTCTTCGAGCTGATTGTATGGACCGTTGTAGAGATCCGAGACACGTGTATGAACGCGAACCACGGTTTGAACGGAAGACAGCGAGTACTCGCGCGGCTCCGGTGAATAGTCGACAAACGTCTCCGGGATCTCGACGTTCTCGGCAAAGCCCGATACGAGATCGATATTGCGTTCACCGTAACGATTCACGGCTGACTTCAGTTCGAGATGTTCGGCGATCACTCGCTCGAACTCACTGTTGAGGCTCGGCATCTCGCGAAGCACGCCATCGAGATCTCGACGCGACAGAGTCAGCAGGACACAGGGCGTCAGAGTTCGGATGGTAACATCAGAGGGTTTTTCAGAGACCAGATCCGTTTCACCAAAGTACTCGCCCTCAGTCAGCAGCGCGATGCGAAGATTGCTGCCATGCACGCCTTTGCTTAGGACTTCGACCTGTCCCTGAGCGATGATAAAGAACTTATTGCCGTCCTCACCTTCCGCCACCAGTTGATTTCCCAGCGACACCTCTTCCGTGCGAAACTGATTTGCCATCCGCGCGGTGATGGCCGTTGGCAGTCCGGAAAACAACGGCACGCTTCGAAGGGATTCCGGAGAAAACGTGGCGTCGCCATCGTTGAGTTCGACAGCAATGCGTTCGGCCTTGCTGAGTTCTACCTTGGTCCGATTAACGCGGTAAGTTCCGCCTTCCACATTCACCCACGGCAGAAGGCTCAGCAACCATCGCGGTGTGATCGACATCATCTTCGGAGATGTCTTGGTGGTGTTGGCCAGATTGCGAGCAACTGCCGTCGTCACGCTTCGTTGGAGCAGATTGTCTGACATCGTGAATTCCTTCTGAGGTTTATCCTGAACAGGTTCTTAAGTTTTTCGTAGGGTGTGACCAGCGATAGCGCAGGCACACCATGAATTCTGCGTTTTCGGAAATGCCCGGGAGCTAGTCCCGACTTTTATGGGCGTCATTAAATGCCAAGCCCGCCTTCGAAGCCTTTCGTCACGCCACTTTCATAATCGTGGTAATAACCGACTTCGACATTCTCCAGCACAGCCAGTGCATCATCAGTCAGGACGGCCGCCGAGAAGTACGTCGTCAACAGGTAGGAAGCGACGCCGAGGCTATCCAGGCCCATCAGCCGAGCAGACAGGCTAGGCAGAATCTCACCAGGGATACCCAGTTGATGTAGACCGACCACGCCCTGATCTGCTTCACCAATCCGCAGCAACAGAATGCTGGTGGTTCCAAACCACTGATTGGATTGATAGCGACTCTTCATCTCGAGTTTGTCGCACGGCACAATCGGAACGCCACGCCACATAATCACTGGCGTCCCAAACAGGTTCATTGTGACCGGCGGGACGCCTCGCCACGTGCATTCGCGTTCGAAGGCCGCAATTGCCTTCGGGTGAGCAAGGAAGAAGGCTGGCTTCTTCCAGACGAGTGCCAGCAGTTCATCCAGATCATCCGGCGTTGGGGCACCGTAGCGAGTACTGATTCGCATCGCGGGATCTACCGAATGAATCAGTCCGAACTTCTTGTTGTTGATCAGTTCCCATTCCTGCCGTTCTTTGATTCCTTCGATCGTCAGTCGCATCTGCTCTTCGAGCTGATTGTATGGACCGTTGTAGAGATCCGAGACCCGTGTATGAACGCGAACCACAGTTTGAACAGAGGACAGTGAGTACTCGCGCGGCTCCGGTGAATAGTCGACAAACGTCTCCGGGATCTCGACGTTCTCGGCAAAGCCCGATACAAGATCGATATTGCGTTCACCGTAACGATTCACGGCTGATTTCAGTTCGAGATGCTCCGCGATGGCTCGTTCAAAGTCTGCATTGAAGTTCGGGATTTCTCGCAGCACTGCATCAAGATCGCGGCGAGACAATGACAGGAAGATACAAGGCGTCAGTGTACGAATAGTAACATCGGACGGTTTGTCGGAGACCAGATCAGTTTCGCCAAAGAATTCTCCATCGGTCAGCAGCGCGATGCGGAGATCACTGCCATGCACACCTTTGCTGAGGACTTCGACTTGTCCCTGAGCGATGATGAAGAACTTGTTGCCGTCTTCGCCTTCGACGACCAGCTTATTCCCCATTGAAACCTGCTCGGTGCGAAACCGAGTTGTCATCCGCGAGGTGATGGCCGTTGGCAGACCAGAGAAAAGCGGCACGCTGCGGAGTGAATCCGGCGACAACGTCGGATCACCATTCAGTAATTCCACAGCAATACGTTCGGCCTTGCTGAGTTCCACCTTGGTGCGATTGACGCGATACGTTCCACCTTCGACATGCACCCACGGCAGCAGGCTCAGTAGCCATCGCGGTGTGATCGACATCATTTTGGGAGATGTCTTGGTGGTGTTCGCAAGATTGCGCGCGACCGCGGTGGTTACGCTCCGTTGCAGGAGATTGTCTGACATCAACACGACTTTCGTCATTCAGAGGGCCGTCAATCACATTCCGACCGCGAGCCAACTGCTCGATGTCAAAATGCAAATTCGCAAAAGTCGTCCAGAGGGCGTGTTGATCTGAGGCCGCATCGTTGTCGCAGAAAATGCAAACGCCAATCATTGGCGCTATCTGGACGGACGCGGTCTTCGAGCGGCGGAAAACCGATCTGAAGGATCACACGAAGGACGACACATTGCGGCTCATAGCGTGGACGCCTCACCGCCTGCACAAAAATCCTGGGAGCCTGTCTCGGAATTGAATCCGTCAACAGATAACGCTCTTTACTGACAAGGAGCAAATCTACGACAGTGTTTTCAGTCGCTTACAACTTCGCAGGAACTCTGAGAGTTAATGCCATTGCAACCGATTCAAAGGGCGATCCCGTTCAGCAGCGACAATCAACGCGCTATTACCAGCGCCTCTTCGTCGTGGACTTGTTGTACATCACGACCGAGGACACGATCAAGCAATGCGGGCACAAAGCCTGCCCCAATTCCCCGAATTCCGTGTTGTCCCGAGAATTCGTCGAGCAAGGAACGGTTGGCCGACCATTTCGCCAACAGAGCAGTTTCATGGCGGAAGGCGGAAACTCTGTTCAGATCACTAACTCTGACCCTCGTACGTTACCTGGACTCAGAAGAATCTTAAGCTATTTCGATTCCGGTTTCAGGCAGGCATTGCTCACCGATCTTTTGCAATGAAACGTCATGATCCCGCTTGCTCACGGGACTGCGTTTACTGGTGAGTCAGGCGATCGCGGAAGTGTCGAGTATGTTCCGAGCGATCGACTTGAGTCACTCGACCTTCCTGCACATTAATGGTGATCTGTCCAAAACGAAGACCCCTCAACGCACGCAGAATGGTCTGCTCCAACTCCGTGGTCATCGGGTCTGAACCACTGTCATTGGAAACTCGACTGACTGAACTTTTCTCAGAAAATGACGCCATGATTTCTATCCGTAGAGGACGAGTGACTCAGGAGACTAAAAGTACGGGTGGTAGGCCGGGGAGCGATTCAAGCCTCGGTCAATGACGCCGATCGTGCTCAACGCTCGATCGGCTTCTTTAGACCGCAGGGACGATCTCGCGAATCTGCCGAGCTGATGAGGACGGCAGCAGGTTTTCCCCGTGGCTCGCTTCTCGACGCATCATCAGCAATTCAAGGGCCGTATCCGCAGTGACTGTCTTTCCACAACATTGACATGTTGCCGAGAACCAGAATACGTCCGGCTCGATGACCCCCAGCGAGTGACCCCGACAAAGACATCTCAGTTGCTTCAGCAGTTGCATTGTTCTAGTCCTTGTAGTTAAGCGATGGAAAGAGCACCCCCGGCAGCCTGTCAGGGAAGCCGGGGCTGGAATGCCCTGCGAAATCCTAGGCAAAGATCTCTTTGATCACGTTGCCTTCGACATCGGTGAGTCGGAAATCTCGCCCGCCGTAGTTGTATGTCAGCCGTTCATGATCAAGTCCCATCAGAGCCAGCAACGTGGCATGCAGGTCTGAGGTATGCATCCGCCCTTCGACAGCATGCAGTCCGTACTCATCTGTTGAACCATAAGAGAAGCCCGCCTTCACGCCGGCACCGGCCATCCACATTGGAAAACCAGTGATGTTGTGATCTCGCCCGTCGACACCCTGTGCTGTCGGCATACGCCCGAATTCGCTGCCGAACAACACGAGGGTGTCTTCGAGAAGGCCACGTTGTTCCAGGTCGGCCAGCAGAGCTGCTGTGGGCTGATCTGTTGCTGCAGCATTGTCGGTCAGGCCTTTGTGGAGATTGTTGTGATGATCCCAGCCGCCTTGTCGAATCTCAACAAATCGCACACCGGCTTCACTCAGCCTGCGAGCCAGCAGACATTGTCGAGCAAAGCTGCCAGCTGGACCCGGCTTCACGCCGTATGCATCCTGAACATGTTGTGGCTCGGTGGAAATATCCAGCAGTTCAGGAACTTTGCCCTGCATCCGAAACGCCAGTTCGTAAGACTGAATGATGCCATCCAGTTCGTCGGGGGCGCCTGGTTGTCGAGCCAGATCCGAGTTCATCGACTGCACAAGATCCAGTTGACGCCTTTGCAGCGAAGTCAGCTGTGACGCTTTCAGATTGGGCAGGTATCCCGTGTCCGTCACCTTCGTGCCCTGATAGTAGGCCGGCAGAAATGCCGTACCATAGTTTACCGCGCCTCCAAAGTTGGGGGACGGATTGATTGTGATGTATCCGGGCAGATCCTGATTCTCAGACCCCAGACCATACAACAACCATGACCCCATTGAGGGGCGAGTCAGCGACGCAATCTTTGCTCCCGTATGAAGCTGAATCACCGCTTGTGGATGTGCCGGAGTATCCGTATGGAGTCCTCGAATGAAACACAACTTGTCGACCTGTTTGGCGACCTGCGGATACAGCTCAGAAACCCACGCACCAGAATTGCCATGCTGAGCAAACCGGAATTTTGATGCGACCAGTTTGCCACCGCCGGGGCCTGGCTTCTGATCGTTCTGCTGCAGAGCGGCTTTATATTCGAACGTATCCACATGCGACATCGCCCCTTCCATAAACAGGAAGATGATTCGCTTAACCTTCGTAGGAAAATGCGGGGCCTTGGGAGCCAATGACCGTTCTTCAGCGGTCTGTTCTGATGCGGTTGCCTGCCTGTTCTGTCCCAGCAATCCAGCCAGTGCCAGATAGCCAAAGCCCGTACCCGAGGTACGTAGAATTTGTCGTCTCGAAAGCGGCGAGAATCCTAAGGGGTTTGTCATATTGAAATTTCCTTTTCAGTATTCTTAAGGCGAGCGGCAGGGCGTAAGCCCCCCGAGTAGCGATTGTGTGTTTGTGTAAACTTTGGATACATGACTCGGTCAGGAGACCGGCCACAGCAGCAATTGCAAATTTTGTCAGAAGGGCGACACGGAGGGCTGGCGCCCAGCCGCTCGCCGAAGTACTACCGCACGTAGCGAAACTCGGCGGAACCGATAAGGGCCTGAACAAAGCTGTGCCACGCTGCGGTTTGTGCATCTTTGGCAACAATCAATTCTTCAACGGGGGCTTCTTCTTCCTGAGCGACGTCATCCGGGTTGGCCAGCTGAGCCGCCTGAGCCTGAGCGGCAGCAAGAGAAGAATTGGCATCGCTGACCGCAGCTTGTGAGTTTGGCTCAATCGGCGCGGGTGGTGCATTGACCGAAGCTGCTATCTCCTGAGCTTTCGCGGCGAACGCATCGGCGAGAGAAACTTCTGCTTCCGCCGCGAACTCCACCAGATAACCGTGGACACGAGCGATCTCTTCAGGAGTCGCATGCCGTCCGACAATTCTCAGATAAGCCTCATCGACTTTTGCCTCATCCGATAAGTCTGTTCGTGTGACCAACAACTCCGCGAGTGCCAGAGCTTGCTTTCTCACGAAGCCATCGTTCAGCAGATACAACGCCTGAGTTGGAACTGTCGTTGTATCGCGAGCCCCCGTGACCAGACCTTGTTCGGCAAAATCAAAGACCTCCAGTGATTTTGGCACTAGTGTTCGCAGCAGTGGCAGATAGACACTGCGTTTCAAACTGGCATTGGCGTGGTCCACGATCTTCTTTGCTTCAGGCCCATTGTTCCGCAACTCGATGACTCGCAAGTCTTTCGCGGCCGAGCCATTTTCACGAGCGGCGTCCAGCTTCCCTGAAGCCGCCAACTGTGCATCTCGAATCTCTTCTGCGGTCAAGCGGCGTGGACTATGTCGCCAGACCAGACGATTTTCAGGATCGGCCGTAAGATGCTCGGGGGTCGTTTCTGAACCAAGTTGATAGGCTCGAGTCAGAACAATCTGTCGAATCAACTTTTTCAGTGACCAGCCATTGTCAACAAAGCGGTGAGCGAGATGATCAAGCAACTCCGGGTGTGAAGGACGATCACCGGTCACTCCAAAGTTGTCCGTTGTGCGAACAAGACCTTCTCCAAAGAGATGGTGCCAGACTCGATTTACGATCACTCGTGAGGCCAGTGGATTGCTCGGATCAGTCAGCCACTGAGCCAGCTCAAGCCTGCCACTTTGATTTGCTGGGATGACAGGCTGAGCCGGCCCGTGAACGACGGAAATCACGCCACGAGGAACTTTCGGGCCGAGCTTCTCCGCCTCTCCGCGATAACGAATCTCTGTGTCCCCGACATTCTTTGCGTCACGGACACCCAGAGCAATTTCACTCGTCGCGGTTGGGTCCGCCAGAGCCACATACTGAGCCTGAGCGCGATTCCATTTTTGGCGAGCGATCTGTTGCATCGGGCGACCATTGGGACCCGGCTTCTGAGCATCCGCACTGTCACGAACTCGTTCGAACTCTGCTTTCGCATCATCCGCCTTCTGTTTAGCCTCAGCAATCTGCGCCGCGTGAGCGTCATCGACTTCGTCTTGCTTTGATAGGATCAGAAGCTTGTCTGTGTCGTAATAATCGAGCCCGCCGCCGCCCATCTTGTTACGCAGGCCGTCGCACAGATCAGTGCTGTTGAAGATTCCTGCCAGCCCGTAGTATTCGCTGGTCGGAATCGGATCGAATTTGTGGTCATGGCAGCGAGCACAACTGACGGTCAGTCCCAGCACCGAGCGGCTGACTGTGTCGATTTGTTCGTCAATATTGTCCATGACGTAACGAACTTTGAAACGCTGATTGACGTCCTTGACTCCAAGAGCCAAAAAACCGGTGGCCGTTAACAGTTCTTTACGTTGTTCTTCGGATGCGTAGGGAAGCAAATCGCCCGCGACCTGTTCGCGGACGAACTGATCATATGGCTTGTCCTTATTCAGCGAATCAATGACATAGTCACGATACTTCCACGCCTGAGGAAACGGCAGGTTCCGCGCGGAGCCTGTTGATTCACCATAGCGAGCCACGTCCAGCCAGTGCCGTCCCCAGCGTTCACCGAACGTCGAACTTGCCAGGAGCCTGTCGACGACGGTCTCAACAGCGTTTGGTGATTCGTCTGCAAGAAAAGTTTTGATGTCTTCCGGAGCTGGTGGCAATCCGGTCAGGTCAAAGGTCACTCGACGCAACAGCGTCGCGCGATCTGCGTCACCGACTGGCTCAAGCGATTTTTGCTCAAGCTGAGACACAAGGAAGCAGTCAATATCGTCTCTCGCCCAATCCTTGTGTTGAATTTCAGGAACAACAGGCGACTGCAATGGTTGCCATGCCCAGTGATTCTTCCGGAGCGTTTCGTATTCGGGATTTGCTTCAGTCAGTTCAAAGGGAACTTCCGGACCCGGCCAGACCGCGCCATCAGTGATCCACTTGCGAAGATCATTGATCTCGTCTTCCGTCAGTTGCGAATCCGGAGGCATCTTCAACTTCGCGTCCGTTTTCAGAACGGCACGAATCAGAACGCTCTCGTCGGGATTGCCGACCACAACCGCGGCGCCACGACCACCACCGGCCAGCAGACCATTGCGGTCATCGACTCGCAGACCACCCGCCGCTTTGTTATCCGCCGAGTGGCAGTTGAAGCAGTTATTGACCAGCAGTGGACGGATCTTCTTTTCGAAGAACTCCAGCGATTCTGGTGACGGCTTCGCCTCATCAGCGAGAGTTGACCGAAATGGAAAAACCAGAACGACAGCCACTGGCAGCATCCGCCACCAGCGTGCAAGAACAGGCAACATAGATCATTTCCTTAGAGGTTTCCGCCGTGTGCGAATGGACGCTGACACGGTGAGCAGAGATGTGGATGGAACGAATTCGCAGGCTTCAAAACGAGCGGGAAAACGTCATCGACAACAACAAACAGCAGACATACGCGACTCCAAGAGCCTGCGTGCGCGCCTCTAAGGATGCAGTCAGCAGCAGCACAAGAAAGTTTTGCAAATCACCCCATATTGCCATCTTGTTAAGGGCTTAACAATGTATGACTCATCTGGTCGTGGTTATTATGATCGTCAGATTTTGGATTGCTGTCAACTCCAATTGCCGTCTTCGTTGATTATTTGAAAGCATTTTTGGGGCTGGCTAAGTCGCGCGAACCGTCGGGAAATTCACATGAGCCTGGCCAGCTGCGCTTGGTTGAGGGAAACCCGCTCGAAATTGCGATTCGACGGTATTCAATCCTCGATCGAGTACAGCTTCGTCCAACTTCTAAGCAGCAACTGCTTTCCAATGGCAACCGGTGACGCATCGAAAGTATCTGCGATCACGTTCTTCGAAAGCACCGTGGTTTCGGGATCATCACTGATGACTACTGAGGTGCCTTCTCGACCGATGAAATAAACCTTGCCATTCGCGGCCAGTGGGGAAGCATATGTGTTGCCGATACCGAGTCGCTGCTTCTCAACCAGTGGCTTTCCGGATTTCAGATCCAGCACCGTGAGGATGTCATTATTGCCGCCCGTGAAGTAGAGCCGATTTCCACTGACTGTTGGCGACGGGACATAGGGCGTGTCGGCATGATGTGTCCACGCGAATGCATTAGAGCCTGAGATGTCACCGTTCGAGTTTAGTGGGATTGCAAACGCTGCGGCACCCTTGTAGCCACTCATGCAGACAGCGAAATCTTCGAATCGCACGGGGGACGGAATTGCGTTGATCGTCTGCCCACCGCATTCCCACAGTACATCTCCATTTGCAACGTCGTAAGCCCTCGCTTTGCCAGTACCGTTGACGATCGCCAATGTCTTATCGCCGACTTTCGTAATCAGTGGCGTATTCCACGAGGTGACTTCTCCTTCGCGTGACTTCCGCCATCGTTCTTCCCCGGTTTTCGCATCCAATGCGACAATGAAACTATTTTCTTCCTGATCCCAGTTCACGATCAACGCATCCTCCGCCAGTGCCGGAGTAACGGTTTCGCCCCAGCCGAAGCGAGTGTTCATATCACCGAGATCGATCTGCCAGATGAGTTCTCCCTGCAGCGTATATGCGAACAAGCCTCTCGATCCGAACGAAGCGTACAACCTTTCGCCATCTGTGGTCGGCGAACTGGCCGCATACGTATGAGTAGGGTGATGGCCTTCGTGAGGCACCTGCTCAGTGGCCACTTTTTGCCACAGCACTTTGCCACTGGTGCGGTCAATGCTTGTTACCAGGAAACGATAGTAGACACCAGGAGGTTCCGTCTTTGAATCCGCACGTTTGGTTGGCGGTGTTTCTGCCTTGCGATCGGTCTCTTCTGCCGACAGGATAAAGATCTGATTGCCCCAAACGACGGGCGTGGCTGATCCTTTGCCAGGAATTTCCGCAACCCATTTCACATTCTTTGTTGCATCCCAACTGATCGGCGGAGTAGCAGAATCGGGTGCTTCCCCATTCCCGGCTGGCCCTCGCCATTGATGCCAATTTGCGACAAGATCAGCAGTTCCCGGAAGCGGCTCCGTTGCCGAAGCGCGGCTTATCATCGCCAACGCGGCCAGCACGATTTGAAACAATCGAAAGAGGGAGAGTTTCTTCATGAGGATTGGGTTTTCAGATTTAGCAGATTCACCGGCTGGCCGTTGGGGCTAATTACTGTAATGGACTTTATCGCTTCAGTCATGCGTTGCCGAAGCTCCCACCAACCATGGCGGCATACCAATTCGATTCGCCTGAGGCCAACCGGCCCATAGCGACGCAACAGCCGAACAGGATGAATCGCAGAAATCTTCAGGCAATGCTGACTTTGATATCATTGTTCTCATCCTGAATCATGGCAGAGCACATTCTGCCAGCATTAGATGCTGGTAGAATGTGTCGAGTTCAATGGCTAGTTCTGCTTCTTGGCTTTTCCTTTGCCCTTCCCCTTACCGCCCTGCTGAGCAGCTGGCTTCCAGGCGGGTTCAACAAGCGTGGCATTCCACTCGTCCCATGTCTTCTGCAGTTTCGCGAAGACTTCGGGTTCACTGCCTGACTTGTCGTTTTGCTCGCCGATGTCATCCTTCAGATTAAACAAGGCGGGTTTGTCGATCCCGTTGGCTTTAACCAGTTTCCAGTCGCCGTGACGAATGGCGGTTTGCTGACCGAATCGCCAGAACAGGGACTCGTGAGGTGCACCTGTGGCCTCGCCTTTAACAAACGGCAACAGGTTCACGCCATCCAGTTTTTCTTCCACAGCGACAGGAGATCCCACGCTGGCCAGAATCGTCGGCAGCAGGTCCAGCTGAATCACCGGCTGATGGTACTCCGCAGACTTCAGCTGTGCGGGCCAGTTCAGGAAGAAAGGCACGCGAACGCCACCTTCCCAGGTCGTAGCTTTCTGTCCTCGCAGCGCTCCGTTGGAAGAACCGTTCACCGGAGGACCGCCGTTGTCGCTGATGAAAGCGATCAGCGTATTTTCACGAACGTCGGCTTTCTTCAAGGCTTCAACAACCTTTCCAACGCTCTCATCCAATGAGAACAACATCCCGGCATAGTTTCGGCGAGTTTCATCTTCGATGGATGCAAACTTCTGTTGATGTTCCGGCTTGGAGTGCATTGGGGTATGCACTGCATTGAACGTTAGCTGCAGAAAGAAAGGCTTCTCTTTGTGTCGGTCAATGAACGAAACGGCTTCGCGAGCAAACGCGTCGGTCAGGTATTCTGCTTCCTGAATTTCTTCGTCCCCTCGATAAATCGGAGCCTGACCTTCTTCAGTAAAGTACGGATGAGCACCGCCGAGGAACCCGAAGAACTCATCGTAGCCTCGTTGCTGAGGTCGGAACTTCTCCGCGTTTCCCAGATGCCACTTTCCGACGAGTCCTGTGGCGTAACCTGCCGTCTTCAGACGATTCGCAATCGTCGTTTCTTTCAGGCTGAGCCCAATCTCCGCCGCGTTTGGTCCCTGTCCCGGATTGAACTCATGGCCGAACCGCTGCTGATACTTGCCCGTCAGCAGGCCTGCTCGAGTTGGACTACAATAGGGGCCGGAAACATATCCTGAGGTAAAACGGACGCCCTCGTTGGCAAGCTGGTCCACATGGGGAGTCGGAATGTCTTTGCCGCCAAGATAGCCAAGGTCTCCGTAGCCGAGATCGTCGGCCACGATGATCACAATGTTCGGGCGTGCCTCCGCAGCCATCATGATGTTGCAACTCGCGATTGTCACGAGAAGCAGAGATACCAAACCAGTCAAACTCTTCATGCGTACACACATTCCTCAATGGACATCAAACTATGGAACTCGACGACCCTATCAATTAACCGCCGGAAGCTGGTGCCCCTTCCGCCAGGTCAAACACAATTTCATTTGCACCAGGCTTTACTTCACGATTGTATTCCAGTGAAAGCTTGGGCTGATATCCGTCCGGCAGTTCCGGAGTCACCATCAAGCCCGTGGTCTTGTCTTCAACCTGAATTTCGTCGACAGCCGCAGTGCGAACTGTGACTTTGTGCTTCCCGACAAGAGCACCGTCTTTATCTTCCGTGAACCGAATATTGTACGTCCCATCCGCCTGCGTATACGCCGCGCCGTACGTTCCGGGGGGATCGATCGGCTGGAACTCGACGTAGGCAAACGGAATGGGCTTTCCTTGTTGGATCACTTTGCCGGTGACAACTCCAAGTTCAGGCCCATCGGAACACCCGACGAAAAATCCCGACAGGGCCAGTGTCCAGGGGATGGATGATGAGCGCAGGAACCGCATATAGACCTCTCAGGACTTTGCAGGAATAAGTTTACTAAAGCCTTTTAGTCAGTTCTACGCGGCAGAGTTGCAGGTGTTTTCCTGATTGCTCAGCAGACAACTACGCTCGCGTGAGAACTGCAGAAACAGATCAGAACTCACCGATGACAAAGCCATCATTTCGACGGCCCAGCTTTTGAAAGATGCCGATTGGATTCACCGGGGATTGCTGATTGGGGTTGTTATTCTGGAACTCGATGTTCTCACTCAGGAAGCGGACAGCTCCGTCCGCGAAGAGAAACTGAGCGCCACCGGTGTGACGACTGCTGAAGCCTCGAGAAACCGCCGGGTTACCATTAGGCTGCAGCAGTGGGTCGTTGATCTTGACGTCAATGATCGCTAGGTTCTGACGTGAACCCCAGATGCCAGTCCCCGTATAATTGCGTTGCCCAATCCAGTTTGCACCCCAGCCCAGCTGCCAGTCTCGTTCGCCGATGATAAACGTATTTGAGAGACCGTCGGTGATGTCGCGAAAATTGACTTTGCTGCTGCCCCAGAATGTTCCAAAAGGATCGCGGCCATTAACGATCCAGTCTTCAGGAGTTGACCAGCGAGATCCGGAGACTGCCACATAGTTGGCGTTGCCGAGATAAACCGGAGCACCACCGAAGAAGGCTGAGTACGGAGTATCCCATTCGCGCTGAGTATTCAGTGCTGGCCCGGTGTCCGATGGGCAGCGATACCCAGGAAGATTCTCTTTGGGGAGTGCCTGAACGGTAGGGTTCGAAGTGTTTCGCAAGAGCGAATCCAGATCGACTCCATTGGTTTGCATCGACTGGAACATGTTGGCATTTTCCAGTTGAGGCAGCAGAAATGTGCCCCAGCCGTAAGATCCCATCGCGGCAATGTTCTGATTGCCCGACTTGTGAACAACACCAGGCGGAAGTGTGTTGTAAGTGTCGTGGTAGTTGTGCAGAGCAATCCCGATCTGCTTGAGATTGTTTTTGCACTGGGTTCGTCGAGCAGCCTCACGAGCCTGTTGCACGGCCGGCAGCAGCAGAGCAATCAGGATGGCGATGATCGCGATCACCACCAGCAATTCAATCAGCGTGAATCCTCGCTTTGAGCGTCGACGTCCTGTCCTTAGAGCGCTTTCCGAAATCAACATTTTCAAGACCCCTTTGTGAACGGATGAGTGTAGGCAACTGAAGCAACAGACCGCCGTGCGCAGTCGGGGCGTGTCCGACTGCGCGAGCGGCGTGAGCAAGGGCAGCAGACCTCGAGCGCAGTGGTCCCATCAGCGCGATCCGGCCGCAAAGCGGGCGTATGAACGCGCGGAATGAGTGGAGCAGGAGGTCAACTGGCATGAGGCCAGTACGATGACTGGCGGCAATTAGGCGATCACCGGATGGCTGAGTGGCCTCTCCGGGATACAAGGGTTGACGACGTCAACAACAACAGCAGAACGGTTTCATTACGCGACTCCAATTCAATGAGCCAGCGTGCCCGCCTCTAGTAATCCAGTCAGTCACGGCACAAGTTCAAACATCTGGTGAAATCCGAGGCAGCATTACACAGCCGCATCTTTTATGTATCACCAATTAGGTCGTGGTTTAGTGTCGGCAGGTTGAAGCGGTTTGTCAATACTGTTTTTGGACTTTTTTAGGATGGCAGTTTGGACTCCATCAGCGCCGAGGCAAGGGCCACGTGGTTCAGAGGATTGGTGCTCTCGGATTCTCAGAACGATACGCCGGAAGGGGCCTCATGGTGTTTGTTAAGATCCTGAACCTCAAGAAGATTGAAGTGCTTCCGAGTGTGGCTGTTGTGACATCTTCGTGCGTTAAAGAAGCTGATCTGTTCAGGCAGTATTGCCGTCGTGTGAGAGTCGTAACGGATTGTTAATTATGCACTTGCCGCAAATGGCTTGATTTGCCGGAGTGAACGTTTTTGTCGAGGGGGTGACCCCCGCCGATTGTTAAGAATCCAGCGGCAGTGGACCCTGAACAAACTTAATAAACCGATACGGGACTGCATAGTCAGGGGTGACTGCGAAGAGCGGGTGGTTCTGGGTGAATCGGTAATTCCGGAGTAACCGGACTATTCAGAATACACCACCATCCTGCTCGGCCTCATGAGTTGAGGCGAACCCTGAATTGGAATGGAAACCAATTTGCCGAGGTAAGTGAAATGGCCAGACTGCGGTGGCGGACGTTTGTTCTTGGAGCACTCCTGACAGCCGGGGGGGGGCCTGTGATGGCTGATGATCTTGCAGATCTTAAGTCGCGACTGGATGCCATCGAACAGGAGAACGACCAGCTTCGCTCCGACCTCGA
>CANHVD010000019.1 GCA_947463775.1 Planctomycetaceae bacterium
AAAACTAGACGCCAGAATCGTAGGGTGGGACAAGCGCAGCGCTGGCCCACCGCTTGATCCAAATGGTGGGCCGGCGCTCGCAATGCTCGCTGGTCCCACCCTACAAGACTCCGGCTCAATACGTGCACTGCGTTTCGCGGCCACTAAGATTCAGGAAGCAGTTTCCAGCGGCGCGGAGTTGGTCTGTGGTTCTATCACCAACGGTGCGGAGCTTTCCGGCGTCACTATTCTGGATCATGTCACTTCCGACATGTCGATCACCCAAGCCGACATCTTTGCCCCGGTGTTGTCGCTTATCCGCGTAGAGTCAGCCGAACAGGCTCTGCGAGAAAACTCCCGATGTCCGTACGCATTGAGTGCGACCGTGTTTGGATCACCGGCTCGTTGTCAGCAGCTCGCTCGTCTTATTCCCGCTGGGTGCGTTGTGATCAATGACATGATCGTGCCAACGGCTGATCCGCGAGTCCCCTTTGGAGGTCGCGGAATGAGCGGCCATGGGATGACTCGCGGGGAAGCAGGGTTACGGGAGATGACTCAACTCAAAGCGATCGTAGCGACTCGTCGCTGGTTCAAACCGCATCTGCAGTCGCCGACCGCGGCAGACGTAGACGTGATGGAACAACTGATTCGCCTGGAGCACGCGGCCCATCCACTGCAGTCCCTGCTGGCTGTGCCAAAGATGATCAAGGCGACGATGGAACAAATGAAGATCCGGCGAAGTCAACGCCGCGAGTGACACAGAACAAAAATGCCCGTCGGCGGAGCGACGGGTGTACGGTACACCCGTCGCTCCGTCGACGGGAAAGTGATTCTTGATTTCTCGAAGGAACGTCATCATGAAAACTCAAACAGACGTCATCGTTATCGGCAGCGGATTGGCCGGTCTGGCTTCCGCATGTACGCTGGCCGCCCGAGGATACTCGGTGACTGTGGTTGAAAAGAACGAATGGCTCGGCGGGAAAGCCGCTCAGCTGGAAGACAAGGGCTACCGCTTCGACATGGGGCCCACGATTCTGACTCTGCCTTCTGTTCTTCGACGAGTCTTCACGGAAGCCGGTCGAAAACTGGAAGACTATCTGGACATGGTCCGCCTGGACCCACAATGGCGATGCTTTTTCGAAGACGGAAAACAGTTTGACCTGGTCGAATCGCTGCCGGAAATGAAGACCCGTCTGCGTGACTTTACCGGAGCCGACACAACCGGCAATGGTTATGAGAAGTTCATGACGATCTCGAAGAAGCTGGACGAGGTCTCTCAGAAATTCTTCTTCTGGAAGAGCGTCGGTGGCATCGCCGACACGATGAACGTCAAAGAGTCATTCTCTCTGAACGTCCTGCGAGACGTGCTGAGCCTCCGCTTTGGGCGCACAGTCGCCGGGCTGGTGCGGTCACATATTCCTGATGCTCGCATCGCTCAGATGATTGACCACTTCACTCAGTACGTTGGTTCGTCGCCAGAAGCATCGCCCGCTGTGCTCTGCGGAATCGCCCACATGCAGACCGACGAAGGAATCTGGTATCCCATGGGCGGAACTCGTGCTGTTCCGGAAGCCATGGTTCGACTGGGCCGAGAACTGGGAGTCAAGTACATCACCGGTCATCAGGTGAAGTCGATCGATTCGCAGTCTGGTCGTGTCGCTGGGGTGACTCTGGACAATGGCGAAGTGCTGAAGGCCGAAACTGTCGTCTCAAATTCCGACTGCGTGCGAACCTGCGAAGAGCTGCTGCCGAAGAAAGTCGCCGACAAGTTCATGTCAAAGCGAAAGTTCGAAGCGGCCTGTTCCGGAGTCGTTCTGTATCTGGGGCTTCGCAAAAAGTACGACCATATTCTGCATCACAACTTTGTCTTCAGCCGCGATCCGCATGTTGAATTCGGTGAGATTTACGGCAAGGGCGAACCAGCGGCCGACCCGACCTGCTACGTTTGTGCTCCGTCACTGTCCGGGGACAAGGTTGCTCCGGGAAATGGCGAAGCGTTGTACATTTTGGTTCATACGCCTTATCTTCGAAAGCATCATGACTGGAACAAGATGCTTCCTGAGTATCGAAACGTGATCATCAACAAACTCAAGACCACGGCTGGCATGGAAGACATCGAAGACCGCATTGAAGTGGAACACTCGCTGACACCGGCTGACATTAATCGCCGTTATCATGTGCTGAACGGAGCCATCTACGGGCTGGCGAGTCATGGCCGATTCATGGGGGCATTCAAACCTGCCAATCGCGTTTCTGAAATGAAGGGCCTGTACTTGGCTGGCGGGTCGGCTCATCCTGGTCCCGGTATGCCGATGGTGATGATGTCCGGCTGGATCGCAGCGGATACTGTCGACCAGGATCTGCGGGCATCAGGGACGAAGGTTGAAAAGAGTGTTCATGGCAAAGCGGCCTGAGCAGACGACGCTGCAAGCCCGTCGGCGGAGCGACGGGTGTACGGTACGCCCGTCGCTCCGCCGACGGGAAGCACTTTTTCACCCGGAACCGACATGGCCAGTCTGCCCTCAAAAATCCTGAACTGGGGCTTTCGAGGGTACGTACGTCGTTTCGTGCGGAAGAACTTCAATGCCGTTCGAGTCACCGGGCAGGAACAGTTAGCCAAACTGCCCGCTGCGCCGATCGTGTGCTTCATCAATCATCCCGGCTGGTGGGACCCGATGACCGGCGTACTGATGACGGACCTGCTTTTCCCCGGTCGTCAGTTTGCAGCCCCCATGGACGCGGAAGCCCTGAAAAGTTACCCGATTCTGGAGCGACTCGGCTTCTTCGCAGTTGAACGCGAGACCGCCAGCGGCGCGAAGGATTTTCTGCGGACCAGCCGCGAGCTGCTGAAGAATCCGCTTACAATTCTTTGGCTGACTCCCGCGGGGAAGTTTCACGATATTCGTCAGCCCGCTCCGTTTATGAATGGGCTGAGCCATCTGGTCGATTCGGCGTTTGAGGGAACAGCGATTCCAATGGCAATCGAGTACACGTTCTGGAACGAACGCTCTCCGGAACTGCTCGTGCGGTTTGGTGATCCGGTTGATTGTGCAAATCTTCCGACTGATCGCGACGCAAGAACACTTGTGTTCGAAACAGCTTTGGTGACCACGCAGACAGCATTGGCGGAACTGGCGATTGCTCGCGATCCGGCGAGTTTGACAACTCTGGCGATGGGGCGAGCCGGCATCGGAGGACTCTACGATCTCTGGCGTCGAATGATCGCCGGTCTTCGCGGTCAGCAATTCCAGGATCGACATCGAGGCGAGCCGTTAGAGTCGGGCAGGGCCATCAAGGGAGAACTTGTATGACGGCCTTCATCACGTCAATTTTCGTTTGGTCTTCACTTGGAGCCAGCGCATTCGTTTCTGTCATGTTTCTTGTGAATCTGCTTTTCTTTCGCAAGGCTGTTCGTAGTCCGAAGTCAGCAGGCATCGCGAATGCCAGCCCACCGGATTCGTACGATGTCTCTGTGCTGATTCCCGCGCGTAACGAAGCATTGCGAATTGGTCCGCTACTCGATTCGGTGCTAGCCAGCGAAGGCGTATCCTGTGACCTGTGTGTGCTGGACGATGAAAGTCAGGACGGTACAGACGCGATCGTGGAAGCTTACTCGAAGAAGTATCCGAACGTTCGACTGTTGAAAGGAACATCCGTCCCGGCCGGCTGGAGCGGCAAGCAGTTTGCCTGCTATCAACTGGCTCAGCAGGCGAAGTATGACGAACTTGTCTTCCTGGATGCCGATGTGGCTCTTACCAAAGATGCCCTGCGTCGAGCCATCATGCAGCGCCGTCGAACTCGCGCGGACCTCCTCAGCGGATTTCCTCGCCAGCGAGTCATCACCATCGGTGAGCAGTTGCTGATTCCTCTGATCCACGTCATTTTGCTGTGTTTTTTGCCGTTTGCTTTGATGCGATGGACTCGAATGACGGGAGCCGCCGCTGGTTGTGGCCAGTTTTTTCTGACCACGAAACGAGCGTACGAACAGACCGGTGGTCATGGTGCAATTCGCCAGTCACTGCACGATGGAATCATGCTGCCGCGAGCGTATCGTATGTCTGGTCTCAAGACAGATCTGTTTGACGCGTCCGATGTCGCTCACTGCCGCATGTATACGTCGTTTCCTGAAACGTGGTCGGGACTGATGAAGAACGCGAACGAGGGATTCGCGAAGATGCCACTGTTGCCGATCATGACCGTGCTAATGCTCATGGCGTTCGTCGGCCCATTGCTGTCCGCAATCGCGTTGTGGCTGAATCTGATCAGTGAAGACTTCGCGATCCCGATCATTGCGGCTTTTGTGTTGAGCTATCTGCCTCGCGTTCTCTGTTGTCTCAAGTTCGACCGCGCGTGGCTGGCCTGTATGCTGAATCCTGCGTCGATCATTCTGTTTCTGATCATTCAGTGGATTGCATTGATTCGCAAGTCGCAGGGCAAAGGTGTGAAATGGCGTCAGCGAAGTTATGAGATGGCAACGTCATGACGGAGTCGTCGGCCACCACAGTTCCTCCTGTCCTGACGCTCCACAACGTTCGCAAAACCTACCGCGGACGTGAAGCGTTGAAGGGGATCTCACTGGAACTGCGGCCCGGCGAACTGCTCGGATTCTTCGGCCCCAACGGTGCCGGCAAGACCACCATGATCCGCTGCATCAGCGGTCTGCTGAAGCCGGATTCCGGAACGATCACTCGACACCCATTTGATCATGGGGACGATGATGATCCCGACAACGACGAACCGATTCGGCTCGGGCTCGTACCTCAGAATCTGGCGGTCTATCCCGACCTGACGGTTCAGCAGAATCTGGAAGTCTTTGGGCGACTCGAAGGTGTCAGTGGCAAAGCCCTGAAACATCGCATTAATGAAGTGCTGGAATGGGCCGCGTTGAAGGATCGAACGCGATCACTGACTAAGACACTCTCGGGCGGTATGCAGCGACGTCTCAATATCGCCTGCAGCGTGCTGCATGATCCGGATATTCTGCTGCTGGATGAGCCCACGGTCGGCGTCGATCCGCAAAGCCGCGAACGCATTTATGAAATGATGCAGCAACTGACGGCCGATGGAGCAGCAGTCCTGCTGACGACTCATCAACTGGAAGAAGTGGAAACTCGCTGCGATCGGATCGTGGTAATGGATCATGGCACGATCGTCGCTGACGGCACATTAAGCGAGCTGGTCAGCAGGACAATTGGTCAGCCGCATCGTGTGATCCTAAAATTCGATCGTCCCTGTTCGAAGCCTCTCGCAGCGTTCGCGTTCGATGAACCACGAACCACGGCAACATGTTCACTGGCGTCCATGAAGGAGCTGCCTCAGGTTCTGTCGGTGCTGAAGCAGCTTGATCAGGAACCCAGCCGGATTGATGTTCGCAGCTACGGGCTGCAGGACGTCTTTCTGGAACTGACGGGAAGGAGTCTGCGGGAATGATCCTGACGATCCTTCGCATTCTGTTTTTGCGACTGCGGAACAATCCGCTGGAGCTGGTGCTGGTCTTCGTGATGCCCGTTGTGTTCTTCAGCATCTTCGCGGGGATCTTCAGCAAAGGGATAGCCACGGGCAGCGACAAGAAACTGCGAGTCGGCTGGATCGCGGCTCATGAGAACGCGTTGAGTCTGGAACTGCGAGCATTCCTTGAGAAGAATTCGACGCTGCAGTGCTCATCGCTGATCGCAAAACCGTCATTGGCGGATCTCGACGACGAAGCTGAAGAAAAATCTATCGCTGAGATAGAAATTGAAGCGACGATCGCGGAAGCTCAACGATCCGGGCGATACGACCTGATCATCAGGCTTCCAGATGATTTTCCTACTCGGCTGGCCGACTCAGAAGACTCCGCGCCCTGTGCCGTGCAGTTGGTCACCGACGGCCAGAATCCGATGGCGGTGGCCATGGTCACGTCAGTCGTCAGGGGATTCTTCGCGCAGAAGAAGGCAGCATCAGCGGCCGAACAGCTTGTAAGCCTCAGTCTGGCGGCTCAGTCTTCCAGCGGATATGGCAGCCCTCGCGAACCCAATGCATCGCAATACTTTGACCCGGTGAAAGATCCATCTCAGGTTTTTGGAAACGATCAAGACAGTCGCTTCATTGTGACCAATTCAGACGGCGTGAATTCGGTGAATGGAGTTTCGGACGTTCCCAAAGAGTGGGCGATCGCTCCTCCGAAATCCGTTTTCACGACCGAAGAACTTCTGGAAACCGAACTGGCTGATAAACCGGAGTCTGAAAACGACGAGGCGGTCAGTATCAGCGTTGAAAATCCACAGGCGGCGACTCAGGAGAATCCTCGTATCGCCATGTACGCAGCTGGGATCGCGGTCCTCTTCCTGCTGTTCTCTTCCACCGGCAACGCCGCCGCGCTGCTGGAGGAGGCGGAATCGGGAACACTGGATCGCATTCTGGTCAGTCAGGCGGGGTTATTTCATATCGTCTCGGGCAAGTGGCTGGGCATTCTTTTGCTGGGATGCCTTCAGATTACCGTCATGTTTGTCTGGGCGGAACTCTTCTTCAAGATACAGCTTGCAAAACACATCGTGGGATTCTGCATCATGACCTTCAGTACGGCCGCCGCCACCGCCAGCTTCGCGATGCTGCTGGCGACATTGTGCAAATCACGAGCACAACTTAATGCGGTTTCTGTTGTCATTATCCTGAGCATGTCAGCCGTCGGTGGCAGCATGATTCCTCGCTTTGCCATGAGCGATCGCATGAAGGAAATCGGCCGCTGGACATTTAATGCGTGGGCTTTGGATGGCTATCAGAAGATTTTCTGGTTTCAGTCTCCGCTGACAAGCCTGCAGAACGAGGTCGCCGTTCTGCTGGGAAGTTCGTTGGTGCTGGGAGTACTCACGTTATTGTTTTCCGGACGCTGGAAACGCGGGTAGCAGAAGTTCAATTCGGTTGATTCAGAAGCACTGTCAAAACGAGCCAGACGATGAAGCACTTGAATCCCGTTGTGGCGCTGCTGAGCATTATGGGGCTTGCCGGTGGAGCGTTGTGTTTTCTGGATCAGAATGAGCATTCGCATGTTCCGACAAGCCTGAACTCAGCATCAGTGACTGCTCCCAAAATGTCAACGGACTTGTCAGCAATCAAACCTCTGCAAGGCTATGAAGACAAGGTACAAGCGATACTTCCGGTCAAGCCTGACTCCAGCGTGGTCTCAGAAGTTAGCACCACGCCGGAATTCACAACCGACAACTCCGACAACAGTGACGACGATGGAAACCATACAGCAGTTACAGACGCGGTTGTGGAAACGATCTGCGACGTCGCTGTGCATGTCACAGGCCTAAAAAACAAAACATCAAAGCTGTATGTCGCTGTTTTCAATTCTGCAGAAGGATTCCCAAAACCTGAGCACAGCCGGACAACAACGACCATACTCGTCTCAGCAGAAAGCGTGGACTTTTCCCTTTCGCTGCCGGACACGTCAACAACCGGCATCGCCATCTTTCAGGACCTTAACGGTGACGGCAAACTGACCAAGAACGGTTTTGGTCTACCGATTGAACCGTACGGATTCTCCAACAACGCCCGCTCAACGTTCGGACCACCCTCCTTCAGCCAAGCCGCATTCAAGGTGAACGAGAAGACGACTTCGATTGAAATCAGCGTTCGGTGATCAGCAATGTCGTCGGCCCTTGTTTATGGGCTGAACAACGGATCTGAGTCGCAGGAGATTGTGCCTTCAATGAGATAGCACGTATCGGCCACAGAATCCCGGATACAACACTCGCGAACCCCAGAGCGCAAGAACAAGTCCACCCACAACGTCGATTACATGATGTTGGTGAAGGAATAGCGTCGAAAGACTTAGACCAGCAGCCCAGCTCCATAACAGTACTCTTGCGGTGCGCGGAGCGGATCGAGCATAAACATCGAGCGTCGCAACTCCCCAGGCGACATGCAGTGATGGACAACAATTGAACCTGAGATTGGCGTTGTCGGCGAATTCATACATCCCACGCCATATCCCCATGTTGGCGGGATCCGGGGGCGGAAAGCCGGGCTCGAACGGGATGATCAGAAAGAAGATTCCTCCTGTCAGGGTCATCAGGAACCAGACGATGGCCAATGCATTCATTTCAGGGCGAGTTCTCAGGATGAACGGCGCCACCGCATAAATCAGATGCAAAGAATTGTAGAAGACTGTCGTAGCCGGAATCAGAGGGATTGACAACTCCGCGCTGTGATACAATGGCACTCGATGCTGATGCCGTCCAGTCCAATAGTCGGCACCGGCGTAGACGAACGCAAACCAGGCAAAGCTCGGAATGCCCAGTACGAAGTAGGCATAGGCCAGATTCTTTGCTCCCGGCCAGCCCCAGAAATTCCGCTGATCAATGCTATTCATTTTCATCAAGCTGCCGGTGCTTCAATTCCTTCAGACCGCACATCATCGTACACTTCGTCTCGCGTATTGGACGACGAAATGAAATGCTGCGTGAGTCAACGCCTGTGGATGTTAATCCTCCATCGCTGCGAATTGCACTGATCTCTCCGAAAGGGCCGTTATATCGGCATCGCGGAGGCATCTTCGGCAAATCTCTGCGCTACATGCCGCTGACATTGCCAACTCTCGCAGCACTGGTTCCACCGGAACTCAATGCCACGATTCAATGCTTCGACGAAGGCATTGCCGACGTTCCCATGGATCTCAAAGCCGATCTGGTCGGGCTTACGGTGATCACCGGAACGGCTCCGCGAGCTTACGCACTGGCGGCTGAGTTTCGCCAGCGGGGCATCAAGGTAGTTCTGGGCGGGCCTCATGTCACATTACTGCCCGATGAAGCTCAACAACATGCCGACAGTATCGTCGTTGGCTATGCCGAAGAAGAATGGCCGCGATTGCTTCACGACTTCGTGGCAGGCCGCATGAATCCTCGCTATCAACAGCGACCAGACTTTGAACTCACGGGACGACCGCTGCCGGATCGTTCAGTTTTGCCTGAGAAGCGATACCTCACCGCCGATGTCTTCGAGGCGACTCGGGGCTGCGTGCATAATTGTTCGTTCTGTGTTGTTCCGGCAGCCTGGGGACGAAAACCGTGGCAGAAACCAGTCGAAGCTGTCATCGAAGATCTGATCCGTCGCAAAGCCAGGCGAGCCATCTTTATTGATCTCAACCTGATCTCTGACAAAGGCTACGCCGCTCGACTCTTCGAAGCATTGATCCCGCTGAAGATTCAATGGTACGGTCTGGCAACCACTTTACTTTGTGACGATATCCCATTGCTGGATCTTGCAGCCGCGAGCGGTTGTCGAGGATTGCTGATGGGACTGGAGTCGATCTCCAATACGGCGTTGAAGGGATCTCACAAAGCGTTTAACAACCCGGAAGAGTATCCTCGAATCGTCCGCGAACTTCACAAACGTCGAATCGCTCTTCAGGGTTGTTTTGTCTTTGGGCTCGATGATGACACTCCGGATGTGTTTCAGAAGACGGCTGATTTCGCGGTGCGTTGTGCCATCGACCTGCCGCGATTTGCAATCGTAACTCCGTTCCCTGGCACTGGCCTGTATAACGAACTGAGTGCTCAAGACCGAATCTTCACACGCAACTGGGAACTTTACGACGGTCAACACGTCGTCTTTCAGCCAGCTCAGATGACTGTCGACCAACTGCAGAAGGGCACGGAGTATGCCTGGAAGTACGCTTATTCGTGGAGCAACATCGCACGACGACTGTGGCATTCACCGACAGCATGGCCCTTGGCTCTGACGACCAATATCGGTTACCGCTATTACGCTTATCACCTGGATCGCTTCTACAATTGCGACATCCCGGTGTTACCAACGCTGTCGAAATCAGCAGCGACACCAACGGCATTGCCAGAACGACCAGCGGCACGTCGAGAAGGTTGCGGCACATCGGCTGACGATGTCCTTGTCTCCCTGGAAATGCGGGATTCATGAGCAGCCGAAAGCCATTTCGACTCACGATCGTGCATCCGTGCGTTGGTCGACCACGAGGCATGAAGCAATACATCCGAACCTGGCAGATGGAATGTCTTCCGGCAGCGATGATTGCCGCTCTGACGCCGCCCGATGTCGAAAAGAAATTCTACGATGATCGCCTTGAACCAATCCCGTTTGATGAACCGACAGACCTGGTTGCCATCAGCGTAGAAACCTACACCGCCAAACGCGCTTACCAGATTGCCAGCGAATATCGTCAGCGCGGTGTGCCGGTTGTGATGGGCGGGTTTCATGCGACGCTTTGCCCGGAAGAGGTGGGTCAGTACGCTGACACACTTGTCGTCGGTGAAGCAGAAGGACTCTTCGAACAGGTCATTGATGATTATCGCCACGGCTGCCCCAAGTCGTTTTATCAAAGCAAAGAGCGACCTCAGTTGCGAGTCACGCCGGATCGCTCCATCTTTCAGGGTAAGCGTTACCTGCCGATTCGCCTTGTCGAGTTCGCTCGTGGCTGTCGATTCCGCTGCGACTTCTGCGCGATCCAGTCTTTCTTTAGCGCAACGCACAGTCATCGTCCTGTGGATCGAGTTCTGGAGGAGATTGCCCGAGTTCGTCGGCCGGGGCAGATGATCTTCTTTATCGATGACAACCTGACGTCCGGGCTTGATGAAGCCAAAGAACTGATGGAGGCGCTGATTCCGCTCAAAATTCGCTGGGTGAGTCAGTCAGCGATCAATGTGTGTCACGACGAAGACACTCTGGACCTGATGCGTCGCAGTGGGTGTCAGGGAGTGTTGATCGGTTTCGAATCTCTGCACGCTGACAGCCTGAAACAGATGAATAAGTCGTTTAATCTGATGGCTGGCGGACCGGCGAAAGCTCTGGCCAACATGTCTCGGCACAAACTTTCCGTTTACGGGACGTTTATCTTTGGCTACGACCATGATACTCCGCAGTCAATTTCGGAAACGGTCGACTTCGCCATCGAGCATGGACTTTTCATCGCGGCGTTTAATCACATCACTCCATTTCCCGGCACTCCGTTGTACGAGAGAATGAAGACCGAGGGACGACTGTTGTACGATGCGTGGTGGCTGGATGACAGGTATCGCTACAACATGATTCCTTTTCAACCGAGGAACATGTCGCCGGACGAACTTGCGAAACTCTGCCTGGATGCTCGACGACGTTTTTACAGCTGGTCCAGCATTGCCCGACGCGCGATGGCTCCTGTCAATCGGAGAACTCTTTATCTGCTGCGGAATCATCTGATCATAAATGCCATGCATCACTGGGACGTGGAAGGGCGGAGCGGTTTGCCTTTGGGGGACGAGTCATGGACCGGAAAACTGATCCCGGCCCGTCAAAGGCAATAGCGTCCTCCGGCCTGCATTTTGATTTGGTCGACGATAGCGCAGAATTACAACTGCGAGCGTTACTCAGAGAAACGCCACTTGGCGGGGCCATCGAAGCAACGCTGCGTCGAGAGCCACGCTACTTCGATGGCGCGGTTGTTGAAGGTCCGTTTCATCAGGTTCTCGCAGCTCGCAGAGGCCAGTCAGACTCAGAGGCCTCAGATTCAATCGTGGCAATGGCGACTCGCAGTGTCCGCGTGCGTTATGTCAATGGCATCGCGACACCCATCGGATATCTCGGCGGCCTGCGGATCCGCGAGTCAGCTCGAAAAGGCCAGGTCATCGCAAGAGGCTTTCAGAAGCTCAGGCAACTTCACGAAGATGGCCGCACGGATTTTTATCTGACAACAGTGACGGAAGGCAACACGGCGGCGATTGATGCACTGACGAAAGGACGAGCAGGCCTGCCCAATTATCACGAGCTTGGGCGATACTTCACGTTTATCCTGCCGACACATTCGTGGCAGGTTCCTCGCCGGGATCCGACACTCCAGGTTCGGCCGCTTCAGGAGAAGGAACTTCCGGACCTTGTCGCGTTCCTGAATCGTGAAGGTCAGCCACGCCTGTTTTTTCCTGTCCTTGATGAACACGATTTTCTGGCGAAGACTTCAACGTATCGAGATCTTTCGCACGAACAGATCTTGTGTGCCTGGCGTGACGGCAGAATCGTTGGCACATTGGCAGCGTGGGATCAATCCGCGTTTAAGCAATCTCATATCGAACGGTATACCGGTCATTGGAGATGGTCGCGGCATCTCTACAATCTACTGGCGCGATGCCTTCGTCTGCCATGTTTTCCGCCCCCGGGAGATCGCTTGCGCAACGTGATGCTGGCTTTGCCGGTCATTGAGAACTCCGATCCTGCCGTCTGGCAGCAATTGCTACACCACGTTCGACATTTGCCGGTCACGAAACAGAATGATAGTCTGGCGTTGGGATTGTTCGAACGTGATCCGCTCGTTCCGTTCGCTCAACGATCAGCCGTGCATTGCTACGAAACTCGCCTGTACGTGGTAAGCTGGGATCCGGAACAGGTTCAGCCGGAGCAATTCAATGGCCGCAACGTTTATCTTGAGTTAGGCTGTCTGTAATATACTCCGCATGACACTTGCCGCTCGAATTCTGCGTCCTTCCCAACTGGCTTCGTCCGATCGCGACGCCATGTTCGCTCTGATGGATCGCCATTATGAAAACATGATTAGGGCTCGATTCGAAACAGACCTGTCGGAAAAGGACTGGGTCATTCTGTTGATCGATGAAGCCACTTCCGAAGTTTGCGGCTTCTCGACGCAGGCCCTGATTTCCCTGAACATCGACGAGCGCCCCATCCGCTGTGTTTTTTCTGGCGACACGATTGTCGATCGTGACCACTGGGGCAGCAGTGCGCTGGCTCTGGCATTCGGAAAACTGGCGCTGCACTGGATTGAGACTTATCCTGGCGACGAAGTGTATTGGTGCCTGATTTCGAAAGGCTTTCGCACCTATCGAGTTCTTCCAGTTTACTTTCGTGACTTTCATCCCAGATACGATGCCGAAATGCCTGCCGACCTTCGAGCCATCATTGCTGGCGTCGCAGAGATTAAGTTTCCAGATCGTTTTGACCAACAAAAAGGTCTCGTCAAAGCGTCGTCCAACAGCGATCGACTCAGACCGGGCCTTGGTGAAATTACTCCAGAGCGACGGCAGGATCCTCACGTGAGTTTCTTTGTTGCAAAGAATCCAGGCCACGCGGAAGGTGATGAATTGTGCTGTATCGCTCGCATGACCCCTGAGAATTTCTCCGCCGCAGCCCAGCGGATGATTCAGTCTTCAGCGTTCGCTCGACAGCGTGTCGGCTCATGCTGATCCGGACGATTAACTCGCTTTGGATGTGGCAGAGCCGTGTCGAGAGTCGAGCCTTTCATAAGGCTACGACAAACATTCGGCAGCAGCAGGAAGAACTGCTGCAGTTGACTCTGCGTGATAATGCGAACTCCCGATATGGTCGAGATCATCGATTCTCGCAAATCAAATCGCTCGAAGATTTTCAGAAACATGTTCCGATCTGTGATTATGAAAGCCTGAGACCCAAGATCGAGGAGATCGCCAACGGAGGGCAGGGCGTTCTGACTTCTGAGCCAGTCCTGATGCTGGAACCTACCGGAGGATCCTCAGGTGGCAGTCGCCTGATTCCGTATACCGCCACATTGCGGCGACAATTTCAACGAGCCATCGCGACATGGATGTACGATGTGCTTTCGGGTTTTCCGGGTTGTCGCAAAGGGCGAGCCTATTGGTCGATTTCTCCCGCAGCGCAGCGACCGGAGCAAACGCCGGGGGGAATAAGGATCGGGTTTGACAGCGATGCAGAGTATCTTGCTGGTTGGCAACGCTGGGCCATGAGACGGCTTCTGGCCGTGCCCAAATCTGTGGCTCAACTCCGTAACATCGAGAATTTCCAGTATGCAACGATGGCGGGACTTCTTTCCGCAAAAGACCTTGCCTTGATCTCCGTCTGGAGTCCCACATTCCTGACAACTTTGTTTGCGAGGCTTCCCAACTGGGCCGAGCGAATCGTCGAAGACATCGAAGCAGGACAGTTGCATTTTCCTCAAACCAATGCTGATCCGAACTTCAAAGAATTCTCCATTGAACGCAATCGCAGCCGGTCTCGATTCCTAAGAAGTAAGCTCAAGGAATTCGGCCCTTCAGCGGAGTTCCTGAAAGAAATCTGGCCATCACTGTCGCTTGTAAGTGCCTGGGGCGATGCCTCGGCCTCCATGTTTGTGCCAGAGTTAAAACACTGGCTGCCAGATGTTCCGTTTCAGCCCAAAGGACTGCTGGCAACAGAAGGAGTGACATCGTTCCCGCTGAGATCCAGTCATGGTTCCGCGCTGGCCATTCGTTCGCACGTTTTTGAATTCCAACCCGTCGAAACCGCAGTGGATCCAACCCGTCCAGCAAAATGGGCCTGGGAACTTGAGCAGGGCTGTCGTTATCAAGTCCTTTTGACCACCGGCGGCGGCTTGTATCGCTACGCAATTGGCGATGAGATCGAAGTGACCGGATTCTCTCGGCAATGTCCGTTACTGAAATTCACAGGCCGTGCTGGGGTACAAAGCGATCTGGTCGGTGAAAAGCTTCATGAACAGCACGTTCGAGATGCCATTAGGCGAAGTTGTGAATCGCTTCGCCTCGAGCCTGCATTTGCGATGCTGATTCCGGTCCACGCCGAGGCCTCTGATCAGCATTTAGCCCCGGGTTATCGGGCCATTCTGGTGATGAGAAATCTGAATTGCACGACGGCCGAACTGGAAACTTTTGAGCGACATGTGGCCGAAAAGATCGAACTGCAATTGTGCAATAATTCTCAGTATCGTTATGCGATTGGTTTGGGCCAATTGAGAAAGCTCGACACGTGGATTCTGCCTACGTCACCAGAACAGGCATGGTCCGTTTATGAATCAGAATGTCGGCGACGAGGCCAGAAAAGCGGAGACATCAAACCGACAGTGATCGCCAGAGGGGCAGGGTGGGACAACGTTTTCAAGCAAGTTCGACGGAACGATTCATCGCAGGCTAAAGACCGGTAAGCTTGCATCTGCAGATGGCAAACAATCTCGCGATCGAACTTCCCCACCACTTCAGACTCTTAGCCAGCCGGCTTCCACCTGTTGCCGAAAGAAGACCAGAGATTCTTTGACGGCAGTCAGCAATAGCGTATGCTGCGCCGACGGAAATGCTCTCAGGAATGGTTCAAACTCGAGGTCGCAGATGAACGGTACTTCTGCATCTCCAATCGAGATTTGGACGTCTTCACGGCAGCCAAGTTCCGCTGCAGCCTGATGCAAGGTCTCCACAAACTTTCGAGTATCCACCGTGTGACTGGGAAGTGTGAAGACTCCGTACTCGGAGAATGGAGCCATCAGGGCGTTTCCAAACGCGGCACCCACATCCGGTGAATAAAGATAATCCTGCCGGCTTTGAAAGGGAATCTCATAGGGCAGTCGCAAAGCCACATGCTTCATGGCTGTCGTTGGGGCCGCCGTCAGCCCGGCATCGCGTCCCGGCCCAAAGAGTACACCGGGGCGAATGCAGAGTGAGGGAATGCCGGTCTCCTGAAACAGAAAACGCGTGACCTGTTCTCCGGCGAGTTTCCACGCACCGTAGACATTCACGGGAGCAGGCTCCGCAAGCATTGGCACTTTAGGTCCGGGGTACGAGCGACGCGGGCCATAAACGGCAACGGAACTTGCGAACACGAAGCGGCGGAGTGTCGGCCGACATCTCTTAACGGCCTCAATCAAATTTTGAGCTCCGGCCAGATTAATCTGCAGCCCCAGATCCCGATCCGCGTTGCAGTCGGGTGTCTGCAGAGCAGCCAGATGTACAACACGAGTCACGTCATGAGACTGAAGAACGCTTTCCAGCTGTTGCTGATCTCGGACGTCAAGAGAAACACAGGCGAGGCGTGACAGGGTCGAATCGCCAAACAACCGCTGAATTCTCGCGGCAGTTACCTCACGTGTACCAACAACCACGGTCACATCTGTGTTTGACAGTAACCATTTGACGACCTGAGTTCCAATGCAGCCAAACCCACCGGTCACAAGAATTCGTTCAGATGTCGATTCTGTCACTGACAATACGTCCTTCTCCTTTGCGACGAACGAAAGTGCTTTCGGAGTCGCGGGGGCCGATTTGTTGAGTTTGTTGATGAAGTGTTTAATTCAGCGTACTTGCTTGATGCAATCCTGGTTCACATCTTCGTTTAACGCCGAACCGCAGGCGACCGGCTTCTGCGTCACTCATCCATTTATCTATTCAAGTTAGTAGTTCAGCCTTCAGCCGGCTTTTACTGACTGATGGTCGGTGAGTTACGGCAGAAGCGGGGACTACGAACGAACAGTCAACGAAATTGACAACCCGATCGCGTTTACCAGCATCCATGGCTGGATCTTAGAACCGACGACCATCAACAGCCAGGCATCCCGACGATCAGAGCACCATGGAGATTCCCAAGAACACGGTTCGACAATTCGTTTGAACAAAACGGGAAACGGATTATCCTTGCGATTGTCGTAGAGCCGTCTCGACTGTCTCCGGCTCAAGAATGGAGAGAAACCTTAAACCCCGCGTGATAAAGGGACAACCGCACGATGATGCCTGACGAATCGCTCCCTCCGATCGCTGCTGGATCAGGGCGAGCCGAAGTCATCGTGGACGCAGCACCCATGTCCGGTCGATTCAATATGGCAATGGACGCGGCCATGCTGGAGTTGGGAGCGACCCGCGACTTTTCAGTGATTCGAATCTACCGATGGTGTGAACCGACGGTCTCAGTGGGCTATTTTCAGGGAGCAGGGGTTCAGCACGAGTCGCCTTTTCCTGGACTGCCGACAGTTCGCAGGCTTTCAGGCGGTGGAGCGATCCTGCATGATCTGGAAATCACATATTCATGTACGCTCCCGGCCAGCCATCCGGTGCGGCAGGATCCCTCCGAACTCTACGGAATTATTCACCGCAGTCTGATCAAGCTGCTACGGGAATGTGGAGCCAAATGCATGCTGCGGAGCGATTTTGAGGCGAATCAGGCGGCGAGACTTCGAGAAGGCGAGGAGTCAGGAAACGAGAATGCTCGCCCCACCACAGAGCCGTTCCTGTGCTTCTTACGCAGCAATCCCAACGATATCGTTCATGAGAGTGGTACCAAGATTGTCGGAAGTGCCCAGAGGAGGCGAAAAGGCATCACCCTGCAACACGGAAGTATTCTGTTGTCGGCATCGAAAGTCTGCCCGACGATTGAAGGGATTCAGCAACTCTCGCAGGGGTTCGATATTGCTCGATTCTATACGGAGCTGCCCGGCGAGATTGCCGCTTCAATCGAACGGGAGTGGACGATTCGCCCTTATTCTGAGGTGGAGAGATCAATTTCCTCGGAATTTCTCTCCAATCCAGCCTAAGATTGTCTTGGGAAGGTGACGACCGTTCGCCATGAAGGTGTTGTGAACCTTGGGCTTTTTCAACTTCGTCGAGCGATCAGGCACTATTCGATGCGGTTCCGGTCTCGGGATTTCCAATTTTCTGCCGATACTTGACCCGACAAATCGTTATCTCACATGGCTCTGGGATTTCAGAAAACGAAGTCCGTATCAACAGAAAGATGTGCGGTTTATGACCTTAGGTCGTCCTGAACTCGCGTCGGCATGATTTTTCGATAATTTTGCGACCCTGGCGGGCCTTTTCATGCTGGCAGTTGTAAAACGGATTGCTACATTCTTATTCGAACGAACTTGAATACATCCTGTCTATTCGCGCCGAGATACTTTGTTCGCGAGCCTCTCGGAAGGGCTTCTCATTCCTTCGGAGTTTCCCACTTATGGTCGCAGCGGAACTGAAAGTTGTCGGCGGTAAACACGCTGGCCAGGTCATTCCCCTGAATCGACGCAAGTTTCTGATCGGTCGGGAGCAGGATTGCCAGCTCCGCCCGAACAGCGACATGGTCAGCCGTCACCATTGCGTTTTCAGCATTGATGATTTCTCTGTGCGCCTAAGGGACTTGGGCAGCACCAATGGAACATTGGTGAATGGTGAGCGGATCCGTAAAGAAACGGTTCTTTCGTCAGGCGACAGAATCCTTATCGGAAATCTCGATTTTGAACTGGTGATTCGGCAAGGTGTCAGTCTGCCTGATTCGGACAGCAAAACGATGCCTCCGATCCCTTTGACAAACGAAGACACTCAGGTCAACTCCCGCACAGTGCTGGAAATGCCAACAACGCCGATTGCGGCTGCGGAGCCAGTGAGCTCAAAAGCTCCCGAGACAACTCAGGTTGTACCGATTCAAAGTATTGCTGAGCCCGCCCTTGCAGCGGCTGCCGCTCCAACGGTCAGCACGGCGGAGACAATGGTGATGCAGCCGCAGGGGCAGATGATGCCCGGGCAGTACCCGTACCAGCCAATGATGAATCCCATGATGCAACCAATGATGCAGCCCATGGGTTATCCCGGCGGAATGTACGGTGGCATGCCTTATCAGCAGATGATGCCAGGATACGGTCAAATGTATCCTCAAATGATGCCGCAAATGGGCTATCCGATGCAGGGACAGCCAGTTGCCCCAACTGCAGCAACTCCAGCCCCATCGGCCCCGGCAGGAATTGAGATTGCATTGCCGGATCCATCGCTAACCGGTGCTAAAGAAAACGAAGCTCCTAAGGGCAGCTCAGGGGCATCATCATCTGACGGCGCAAAGCCAACAGGTGCAGCCGATGCGATCATCAAACAGTACATGGGGCGTCGCCCCGGCAACAGTTAATTGAATGTAAAGCATGGACACCAGACGGGCTTGCGGATATCCACAAGCCCGTCTTCGTTTATTGAGACTCCGCCAGGCGGAGATCACGATCTCGGGAGAAGACGAGTCATGGCGGAACCAAACGATCTGCAACGAAAATACAAAGAGTTCCTGGACCTGATGCCACTGACTTTGGCACTGGCTGGGCTTCCTGCCAGCGACCATGGCAAGTACTTTACTGCTGAACAGATTGAATCCAGACTATTTACCCTGCGCCACGCATGGAAAGCAGCACGTCAAATCACACGTGAATGCATCCAGCCCAGCAACTCGCCAAACTCCTCAAACGAATCCTGACCTGCGGACGCTTCGGCGACCTGAGGCCCGTTCGGACGCTATTGCACAATTCCAAGCGTCCGTGTTGTCGTGGCTCCAATTCTTATGTGCGCAGAACTGAGGAATCGCTACTGTCGTCGGCTCCGTTCATGCGTTGCCTGCCGGGTTTGCCGTCTCATGTCATCAGGGATTTCCTGAGCCCGCCACGGCGGCTTAGCAATTGGCTAAAGTCCGCCCTTCTACTCGACTCCGATATTCGGCCTAAAGCCTATCGCTGCTTTAAGTCCACGATGCCACAGCAGGGAAGCATCTCACTCACTTGAGCATCGCCAACCTGAATAAGGTTTCATGGCGGGTTTCAGTTCTGCCCCTCCAAGCCACCACAAAACGTCGCATTGCGCTTGTCAAAAAGATCAGATTGGCAATCGGTTCTGCATCATTGGGCAAGACTGCCATTAGAGGTTGTCCTATCCATTTGGAACTGCGTTTGTCGATGAGCAGAACGACAGAATTGACCATTGACCAGCGATAAACCCACTCCTTCACCATCACTGCACGGTTGCACATGCCAGGTTTTCACCAAAAGCCGACTTAGAACGCATAAAAAACGGGACGGACTCCCGCAGAGATCCTGGAATCATGACTAAAAGGCGATCCCCAAGGGTGCCGGTCCCTATTCTGTTAGTGCCTCTTAAGGCCGATCCAGAGTGATGAAGCTCACGATCGAAACGGAAAGGGTATATCTGAACGGAGTCGAATGTTATCGACTACTTTTGGGGTGTTCTGACGCCCGTCGTATAACGAATCCACCTGGGCACTTCGGGCATCAGCACTGCATTCCTCTGGCTGACGGAAGTCGAGAGGCATGATCTTCGTCAGAGCTGCAATAGCCACATGGGCAAACAGCCAACTACAGTGACGAATCATTTCTAATGCTGCAGAATCCTGCCTGCTCGGGTCCACGGAATGTGTGAAGAACCCGCGGAACTCTTAACCAATTGTTCAGAAATGTGAGTAAAGATTCGCGGAAGTGGCCGCTGGAATTCGAGAGCGGGGCCATTTGCCTTTCAGATTTGACAGTGCCTCCTTGATTGCCAATCTGAATGACTGTCGGCTCCACTTCTCCTTGGCTACACGCAACGGAAAAGTGGCAGCAAACTTAGCGACACGAAACTTCCGCCCCCGGATCTTCTCCCGCCAATGTTCTTGAATCCTCAAACACTCATGTCACCTAACATCCTTCTCGTCGAAGATGAATCTGCAATCGCAGAGATTGTCATGTATAATCTTCAGAAAGAAGGATTCGAAGTCAGTTGGGAAAATGATGGTATCAAGGGATTGTTGAGAGCTCAGTCCATGATCCCGGATTTGTGTATTCTTGACATCATGCTGCCAGGCATTGATGGACTGCAGATCTGCCGCGTTCTCAAAAGCGAATCGCGAACAAGATCAATACCGATCTTGATATTGACCGCAAAGAGTCAGGAGACTGACGAGATTCGCGGCTTCAACATGGGAGCTGACGACTATGTTGCGAAACCTTTTCGAATTCAACCGCTGATCCATCGCATCAGAGCATTATTGCGCCGAGTGGAGCAGACGGAAGAATCGTGTAACGTGCTCGCACTACATGGCATAGAAATGGATCGCCGTAATCATCTTGTGTCCGCTCGCGACGTAACAATTGACTTGACACCAACAGAATTCCGCATGGTGTGGACGCTGATGTCTCAACCTGGCCGAGCCTTCTCTCGCTCCGAGTTGCTGGAGGGGGCTCGCGGTGAAGATATTTACACACTGGAGCGAACAATCGATGTTCATGTTCGTTCGATCAGAAGAAAGATGGGTGAGTACGAACACCTCATCGAGACTGTCCGAGGGATCGGATACCGGTTCCATCGAAAATAGCCGGTGTTACGAGGCGAGAGGTTCCCAAAAATCTTGTTCTCTAACCCCACAGTCATTCAGAGGAAATCT
>CANHVD010000020.1 GCA_947463775.1 Planctomycetaceae bacterium
CCATTCCACTCATGCGTGAGCTATGGGAAAAGCACGAGATCTATTCCACGCATCCTCATGACATTCTGGTCGAGGATATCACGATCGGAAACCTGACCCGAAACGTCGATGCCAACGATGCTGGAGTTCGATGCTCGGCCTGCTACAACATTCGCATTCATCGGGTGCATGTCGCATCGGCAGCAGCCGGTGTTGCTATCTTTGGCGGAGACTGCGGTTTCGAGTTCGCTCCGAAAGAACTTCGGCCGCTGGCCCATACTGGTTACGAAATCGACGGACTCTCCATCGACAATGCCTTTCGCATTGGCCTGGTTCTGAATGGTTTATCTGACAACGTTTATCGTGCCAGTCTGTCGCATCGCTATCAGATGCTGCTTGATCCCGCTCAGCCCGGGCTTAACGGCGTCGTTGTTCGCGACAGTCAGCTAAGAGGCGACGGATCCGCGAAGTCGCTGGGGATGTTTATCACAGCGGTTTCGAATGTGCAGTTGCAGAACGTCGCGATCAAGGACTTTGATACTGGAGTCCGCATGAAGGACTGGATCAACGGACTGCAATTCAAAGGCTGTGATCTGAGCCACAATAAGGAAGCTCAGTCGACCAGCAGTTCCGCGGCAACTCCGCAGGGTGTCGTCTTTGAGTGATGCCGAGGTGCTTACCTGGCTGGGCGACGCCATATTCGGAAACACGTCGTGATTTCGGATGATCATCGGGAACGCGATCGCGTCCTTTTTTTCTGATTTTCCTGTATGAACCGGGTGCTGGCGGGTTGTTGATTTAGTCGTTTAACGGCAAGCCGCAGGCGTTGCCGCTGGACTTCGACTCCGCCTACGGCTCGCCGTTAAACGAAAACGATCAATACGCGATTAAATCAACACCCCGCTTGCGTACCCCGGCTGTATTCTGAGCCTCAGGGCGCGGTCGGTATTCTGGTCGGGATTCGTGAAACGGCAGAATACACTTACCGAGCGAAGTTCCGAGTGTTATGCTCTGAAGCGAAACAGGTCTCAATTCGCTCAGCCCAAAGATTCTGTTCGATCTGCGATCTTACGCAGGCCTTCTCATTCAAGTCAACGCTTTCAGTTTGGGGACTTCGCATGAATGAATTCCAGTTGAATCGGCGTCAAGCATTGATCGCGAGTGGGCTGGGGACGATGAGTCTCGGGATGCCAGGCGTTGTGATGGGGGCCGACAAGGTTGACGCTTCCGGGAAGGCCGTCGCGGCAGAGAAATCCTGTATCTTTGTTTTGCTCTGCGGTGGCCCAAGCCATGTTGATACATGGGACATGAAGCCGGAAGCTCCGCTGGATTATCGAGGACCCTATCAGCCGATCGCGACCAAAGTGCCGGGCATGCAGATCAATGAGATGCATACTCAACTTGCGAAGCTGACGGATCATTTTACTCTGATCAATTCGATGTCTCATCCAGGTTCGATCAGTAACCACTTTGATGCGATGCACAATCTGCTCAGTGGACAATCAGAGAAACGAGTGCAGCAGGGGGTCTCTGATGAGAAGCCTTATCTTGGTTCATTTGTGGCAAAGCATAAACCAAGCACTCGCAATTTTGTTTCGAATGCCTGGCTGATTAAGTGTGTGGGGCCACCCGTTTTTTGTGCTCCGAATATCGGGCTGGGCGGCTATCTCGGTTCGGCCTACGCGCCGGTGTTTGTGGGCTCGGAAACGAACCATCCGGCAATGCCTGATTTCAAGCCACCGCAGATTTATGATACGTACGATGAAAAGCGTTTTGGCGATCGCAAGTGGCTACTGAGTCGTCTGGACTCCAGCCGGCTGGACAGAGACAAGCAGGTCAAGGATTGGTCCGATCTCCGCGAAAAAACCTATGATGCGATGACCAGATCAGAAGGACGCCTGGCCTTCGATTTGACTCGTGAACCGATCGAAGTTCGTGAACGATACGGCATGCATCCGCTTGGTCAGAATCTGTTGCTGGCTCGCCGCATGGTCGAGGCCGGAGTTCGCTTTGTGACAGTTAATGGCTGGACTGGTCAGGCTGAACACGACAAGGCTGGCCCACCGAGCAGCAGTTGGGATATGCATGGCGGGAATATGGGCATGGGCAATGCCTTTGGAAATGGTTCGTATGGCATGGGATTCTGTCTGCCGCGACTGGATCAGGCCCTGTCAGCCCTGATTTCCGACCTCAAAGAGCGTGGTCTGTTGGACAACACGTTGTTGGTGGTGACAGGCGAATTCGGACGCACGCCGTACGTATTAAAGCAGGATCCACCGGGCCGACAGCACTGGCCTCAGTGCTTTTCGTCAATCATCGCCGGAGCAGGCATCGCTGGCGGACAGGTTTACGGCAAGTCGAACAAGTACGGTGAGCATCCAACAAGCAAGCCCGTTCGCCCCGAAGAACTGGCCGCGACGATTTATCACGCGCTGGATATTCCGATCAACGATCCTTTGGACGCCAGTGGTCTTTCTCGTTCTCTGACAACGGGCAAACCAATCATGGAGCTTTTCGGCTGATTGACAGGACTCGTGGTGCGCCGGAGCATCTTACTTTGATGACGCTGGTCGGGCTTTGCTGGTGGGCAGCAGAGATTCCACAAAGAATCGTTGCCCGCGTTGAATGACGGTATGACCTTCAGCTTCCAGTCGTTGACGAAGGTTCTCAATACCGCCGGGGAATTTTGCGTTGAGCTCCCCGCCGGGTTTCAGAGTTCTCCAGTAGGGAGTAATTCGCTTCTTGCCGTCCCGTTCGGCTTCATCGGCCGCGTGAGCAGCAATGCACGCGAAGAGACCGGTTGTAAGAGGACACGTGATATCTGCCGAGTGTTCCCTTGCGAGCTGCTTTCGAATCTCATCCGTCGTCAGCAACTTTCCTTTGCGCACTGTCTTCATGATCGCGTCGACTTCAAGTGGTGCCGGGATCAGCATCGTGTTCGCTTTGAAACGTCTGGAGAGTTTCTCGTTGAGCTTTTTTACGTTCGGCAATCCATTGCTGTTCTGCAGTTTTTCGGCCGAGGTCTTCTTTGATTTGCTGCTCATTGTTCGCCCCGACTTTTCTCCAAGCGAAAAGGGGCACACTGCTTTCAAACAAAGCAGCGTGCCCCATTTCATGATTCCTGACGGAATTCTTCATCCCAGTCACGAAGAGAGCGATCGAGATCAGGCTTAGAAGCCCTGTTCGATCTTTTTCTTTTCGGCAGCCTGCTTTTTGGCGGCTTCGATTTGGTTGGTCAACTTGTTTTCCGGTCCGGCCGGGAAGTACTGCACGTCGTCCGTCAGATAGTCGGGCGATGGCAGAGTCTGCCCGCCGATCGTCGTCTGACAGCCGGTGAAGAGCGCACTTGAGGCTACGGCAGCAGCAAGTGACAGCAGAAGTCCGGGTCGTCCTGAGGTTGTCTTCACGGTTGTCTACCTTAGTTCAGCAGTGACAGTTCGGCTGGCCAGATGGCTCCCGATGACGAAGGTGCCTGGATTCGGCGCGTCCCATTCGTCCTGTGTATCCATCGACGGATTTGGGTAGTAGATTGCACAGAATCGTTGTGATCGATACAGCTTTTGGTTCCAATCCGTGAATCCGCCACGCGGACCGGCAGGAATTGCTGCCTGCTGGAGCTGACTTCTGAAAAACCGCCGCTTGTAATCTCCCGCCTGCCCCCGCCCATCAACGGCGAATTCCCTCTTTCCGCCTACGATTGTCTGTCACTTTTTTACGAAGGGTCTGCGATGAATCCAAAGACTGCTTTCACGAAACTCGTGCGTTACGGTTCCCCTCTGTCAGCGCTGTGCCTCCTTCTGTCGTTGAATCGCGCTGCGGCTGACGACTACCAGTACAAGTTTGAACAGATCACAATCCCCAGGCCATCTGCTGAAGAACCCAGGCGTGACGCCGTGTCTGTGGACCTCGCCAAAACCTATCTGGAACAGGGTTCGCTCGCCTGGAGCGGTGAACGGAAGTGCGTCAGTTGCCACACCAACGGCACTTACATGGTGACTCGTCCCGCACTCAGCGCCTCGCTGGGACAGCCTCCGGAGGACACTCGACAGTTCTTTCTGACAACTCTGTCAAAGCTTCAGGAAGAAAAGTTGGACCGACTTAAGCAATCAACCCGGCCTGCTCAGATTATTTACATCGCGGCCGGACTGTCAGAGTGGGATGCTCATGTGGCTAAGCAGTTGTCTCCGGAAACCGAAAAGTCTCTTGAGCTCATGTTCTCCATTCAGACGGAGAACGGGACATGGGGATCACTCGACTGCTGGCCCCCGTTTGAATCTGACGCGTACCATGAAGCCACTGTCGCCGCGATGGCTGCGGCGACGGCTCCCGGCTGGTTGCAGAAAGCAGAAGCCTCCGACAACGCGGCACTTAAGGCCTCGATTGAAAAACTCAAGAACTACCTGCGTACGGAAAAGCCGGCCCATGATTACAGTCGCACATTGCTGTTGTGGGCCAATAGTCGCATGACGGATCTGCTCAGCGCTGAACAAAAACAGGAGCTGATTGACGCGCTGGCCAAACATCAGCGAGCGGATGGCGGCTGGTCGATTCGAACGTTCGCGGCTCCCGAAACATGGGGCTCCGGAAATCGAGCCCCCAAGCTCAAGGCGGAACCCGAATTCGCGGATCCTCCCAGCGACGGTCATATGACAGGCTTGGCTGTGATTGTTCTTCGCGAAGCGGGGATTGGTGCAGATGATCCTCGCGTGCAGAAGGGCATCGCATGGCTCAAGGCGAATCAGCGCGAATCCGGACGCTGGTGGACTCGATCTCTGAACACGGACACGTGGCACTTTATCACTTACAGCGGGACCGCCTATCCGTTGCTTGCGCTGCAGATGTGTGATGAGATTCCAAAGGCCACGGTCGCGCAGAATCCATAATTCGACGTGGCCTTCAAACAAAAAAGCCACCCGCAAAACGGGTGGCTTTTAGTGAACCGGGCGGGACTTGAACCCGCGACCTACGGATTAACCTGCCGCACTGGCTTTCACCAGCCATTTCTAACTGTTGCGGTCTGGACTTTACCATCTCCCGAAACGGGAGCCACACGTCAAGTCTCTGAGGAGCCCCTGTCACTTGTTGTGTCTGCCGAACCCTTTACGAGTTCTCCAGAAGCAACATCTGACAAGGTTTCCTGCTGATTGCCCAATCCGTCAGATTGTCACGCTTTCGCGTACTGACGGCTCTCAGGGGGTTCCAGCATATGGTGCGGTTCTACCTCCAGCCTTCCGACCGGGGCACTCCTATTTAAAGTCCGTTGCTCTACCAACTGAGCTACCGATTCATCAGGACGCCGGACAAAATCCGGTTTCCCTTGTTTTCCCTCGACACGCGAGGGAGGCGGCACGATACAAAGAAACGGCCGATTTTCCAGAGAAGACTCCCACCTTCACAGAATTCCCGGCGAATTATGCGTCGGATTCGCATTTCAGGTATGTTCTCGACGATCAAATTCTCAGCAACTCCGTCTCTGAGCCCGTCTTGGAAGCCCCTGCGGTGCCCAGACCTGCACGTTTTTGATGATTAGGAAAGCACTGGCTTTACGAGCTCCCCGTGAATATCGGTCAGCCGGAAATCTCTGCCCTGATACTTGAATGTCAATTGCTTGTGGTCAACACCCAGCAGATGCAGAATCGTGGCGTTCAGGTCATGCACATGGACGGGATCGCGAACAATGTTGTAGCAGTATTCGTCCGTTTCACCATGAGTTAATCCGGCGCGAATGCCGGCTCCAGCCATGAGCATCGTGAAGCATCGCGGATGATGGTCTCGCCCGTAGTCGGTTTCGCTTAATGAGCCCTGAGAATAGATCGTGCGACCAAATTCGCCGCCCCAGACGATCAATGTGTCTTTCAAAAGTCCACGTTGATCCAGATCGTTGATCAGTGCTGTTGTCGCTTGATCCGTATCCTTGACCTGGCCACGCAGGGCATTCGGTAAGCCGCCATGATGATCCCAGCCCATGTGGAATAACTGCACGAACCGTACATCGCGCTCGGCCAGTCTTCGAGCCAGTAAGCAGTTGGCCGCATAGCTTCCGGGGCGCATCACATCAGGGCCGTAACTTTCCAGTACGTGCTTCGGTTCGCCACTGACATCCAGCAGTTCGGGCACGCTGGTCTGCATGCGAAATGCCATCTCGTATTGAGCAATCCGAGTTTGGATTTCCGGATCTCCGACCGTTTCAAAATGCTGTTGATTCAATGCACCCAGACGATCGAGTGTGCTGCGTCGAACCTGAGCAGAGATCCCGGGAGGATTGCTGAGAAACAGGACTGCATCGCCCTGGTTTCGAAACTTCACGCCCTGATGCTTTGAGGGCAGAAAACCGGATCCCCACAGCCGATCATACAGAGGCTGATCATCCGGCCGACCGCTCCCAAACGATGTGAGGACCACGTACGAAGGCAAATTGGCATTCTCGCTGCCCAATCCATAGCTCACCCATGAACCAATGCTGGGGCGTCCCGCCAGCTGAGAACCCGTCTGACAGAATGTAATGGCCGGGTCATGGTTGATTGCTTCCGTATGCATGGAACGAATCATGCAGAACTTGTCGGCGATTGTCGGCATATGAGTCAGCGCGTTGCTGAACCACATTCCCGAATTTCCATGCTGAGCGAAATCAAATACCGACGGTGCGACTGGAAATTTGGCCTGTCCGCTGGTCATCGTCGTTAGTCGCTGGCCCTGACGAATGGACTCCGGCAAGTCTTCGCCGTGATGGCTTTTCATCTGGGGCTTCGGATCGAACAGATCCATCTGCGATGGAGCCCCCGACTGAAACAAATAGATAATTCGCTTCGCTTTCGCCTCATGAGTCGGAAACTTCTGCACGTTGGCATCTGCAGCCGACAGTTGCTGCCCGGGCTGATTCATCAGTGCCGCCAACGCAGCCCCACCGATGGCCGTGGAGCCATGCTTCAGGAAGATTCGACGATTCAAAATATCCTGAACTTGAAGTGGGTTCATAACGGGATCCAGTCGCTGGAGTGCTCTATCAAGCGATTCGGAATGATGTTGGCCGGTGATTCTGCTGACCGATCGCTGCCCGAGCATTGTATCTCAGCCGGATTGCCTCAACAACAAGTCAGAGACCACGAAACGCTCTGAACAACAACAGGAATGCGGGAGAGAAATCTTCCGGGGCTCGCCGAGTCCATTCCTCAATCTCTGTGGGCATCATCCAGCGAATCTCGGTCATTTCCTGAGCATCCGGAAGAATCGGCTCATCGGAGTTCGCGGTGTATAACACTGTGAACTCATGCGATGTTTCCGGGCACGCATCAAATTTTCGGACGGGAGTCACTGCTGCTGCTATTCCAAGCTCCTCAAACATCTCGCGAGGCGCGGTCTCGTCATAAGTTTCCCCAGCACTCACATGACCGGAGCAGGAAGACGTCCAGACAGAGGGGAATTCTTCCTTTGTTGGCGAGCGTTTGTGAATCAGCATTGCTCCGTCGGAGCGAAACACAAAAACATGAACGGCACGATGCAGCAGCTTTCGACGATGAACCTCAGATCGAGGTAACGTCTCAATCACTTCGTCCAGGGCATCGACGACATCAAACAGTTCCTCTGCCACTCAATTGACTTTCAAAGCGTTCAAGCTTTCCTGCAGGGTGTGACAAGTGAGTCTCAGGGAACAGTCAACCGGCCTCGTGTCCACTTGATTCGAACCGGATAATAGTTCGGGACCGTTCCAATGCATAAAAAAATCCCCGGAGTTATGGTCCGGGGATCTCGTACAACTTTTTGTTACAGGTTCGGCAATCGTTTGGCGGCTTCAGCACGTCGGCCGGAAACGTCCCAGTGTCGATCGCCAACTCGGAAACCAAAGCCCCAGCTAATCTCCGTTTCGGCACGTCGTGCCCACGGTGTCCCTGGATGTTCGGTCTGAATAGCTTTCAATCGTTCGATGGCCGCTGTCTCTTCAGTCTTCACCATTTCAAGATACTCTTCCCGAGTCATCTTCATACCGAACGCAGCCTTAAGTCTTTCAAACTGCGCTTCGTCAGGAACCACGACGGAATCTTTGTCCCACCAGAAATTCCATTCATTGGCTTTAGGATTCTGAGGGGCCGGCATGTTGTTGGCATGCTTGTCCATCGCCAGCAGGTACTGAAAAAGACGAATGCGGAAGATGTAAAGCTGAGCGAGTGCCAGGTCATAGCCTGCTCGCCATCGCTGTGTTGCCTCTTTAGCACGTTCTGGTTTCACCTTCTCCATCAATTCGATTGCCTCGTTGGTGAGATTCATGGCTTTGCTTGCACGAGCCACCTGGCCCTGTGCAGCATTCGTAAATGCCGCTAACTCCAACGGGAAATGTTCGCTCTGGATATTCAGCTCAGGATCACTCTCCTGAAACAGCAATTTGTCTCCGTTCGGGTTTAACCTCGCAACCACCTGCCAGACCGTTTCTCGGAATGCACTTGTTGCGCGATCTTTGATGTATTCCTGGCGAGAAACCAGATTCGGCTGATACTCACGCATCGACAGGAAATCATACTTGCGTTTGTCGTTAGCTCCCTGCCCCACGAGTGTTTCTTCATCGCCCGGCAACACAAAGAAGATGCCGCCGGTTTCGCGGGCCATACGCACCTGCTCATAGGGGCCAAATCCGGAGGACTGAGCATCCCAGCGTGAATGCAGTCCGTTCCACTGCAGACACTCAGGAAACGGAGTCTCGGGACCGCGGCGAATCTGAATCCAGAATTCTTCCTTTGTGGGCTCATCTACCCAACGCTGCCGAGCGTACGGATATCCAAACATGCTTTCCCGTCCAAGAAAATAGACGGGAGCCTTGGCGGCTCTTGCTTCCTGAACGGCGGCTTCAACATAGTCCCCGTCATCACCTGACTCATCCGAAACAACGATGACCGCCAGCTTGCGAGATTTCGCGGTCTTCTTGTACTTCGAAATAATCGAAGCTAACGACTGGCACATGTTCTCAGAGCCAGTTTGGTCGATGGGGACTTTGTCGATTGCGGCCTTTACCAACTCCACATCGTCAGTCGGGCGAGGTGTGTGTTCGTGAATATCGCGACCATAACTGGCCACAACCGTCAATAACAAATCATTCCCGCCCTTCCGAAGATCCTTGTCCTGCTTTGAGGCGATTCCAAGTTCTTCGTAGACGCGAATGTAGTTCTCACGAATCTGCTTGCGGTCATCGACCATACTTCCGGATTCGTCAAACAGCCAGATGACGGTGACTTTCTCCTGACGCATCATGCGGACGATTTCCTGAGTGATGATGCCCATGGCCGCGCCATAGCCTTCCACCATGGAACCGACTTCGCCGACAATTTCACCCTCGCCAAGTTCTTCGCCGATCAATGAGTCTGTCGGTAGAGCAAGCTCACTCATGACGGGTCGAATATTGACCTCCTTCATGACGGCCGCTTTCTGCACATTCACAGGGGCTGCCGCAGCCTGACTTGAGGCACCGACACTTGATGACGGAGTGCCTCCAGCAATCACGTTCAGTGTCTCAGCCGGCGCTGTTTCCAGATCAAGTTCGCGTGTGATCTCTTCCTGAGGAATCTCCTCAGTGAAGATCGACTCCAGCTGCAGTTCCTTCGCCAGGGAGGGCAGCGCTCGCTGAATGAAGAGCAGCGATAACAAGAATCCGAGATTAAACAGCAACGAAAATGCGATGGACGGAATAGACCGAGTCAAAGCTTTCACTGCATCCTCCTGAAGATGGGACGCCAGGAATGAAACGAATAACGGTTGCCAATCTCATCAGCCGTGTTGACCAGTTTTCAATGGTCCTCAGGGGTGCGAGCCGTCCACTTCTGTCGTGAACGCAGCAATCGTTATTCTCGGTCTTCGGAAGACTTCATTCAAGTGATTGTTTGCTTATTCTCCGCACCCTGTGAATTGAGTCCGGGGGTTCGCGGGAGATCTTTAGCCGATCGGCTCAATCGTAGCCTCGCACATAATCACCGCCCGGGTTGGGCGATTCTGATTCGGGCTCGCAGTTTTTCAGCCCCCGGACCGTCAGTCAGCCCGCGTCGCCATGCTGCGGTAAATGCCCTGATCTACGCTGTCAGACACAGACTGAACATGCCCGTCGGCGAACAGAACCAGAATGCAGCCGGGGTGCCGACTATCCAGTTCACATTCATCGGAAGTGGCGATATTCGGGCCTAAATTGCAGAAGCCCAGCACTCGTCCCGGAGCATCCTCCCCGAGAACATGAAACCCCAGCCATGTTGAAGGCAGCTTTCTGGCTGTCCGCTCCGACACGACAGCGACCTGACTTAATCCTCTGGTGAGATCCCGAAATGAATAGCGGCGGCGATGCACAAAAACACCAGCGCCGTCATATTCGGCCGGTTCATCCGGGTCCGAATAACCGGCAAGTCCAAGATAGTTTGCTTGCGGTAACTCCATCAGGACTTTTTCCGAGAGCGGATCAAGGTCGCCAGAGTTGATGTCATCTTCCTGATACAACTGAAATGTGCGTTCCGCAACGTCTGAGGGGCAGACAAGGACTGACGGAGTAGCCAGGACCCCCGATTCAGCTTGCCCCAGCACTGCTGTGAATGCAGATTGTGTTGCGACATTCACGGAAACCGGTTTCAGCCACTTCGATTGCACCTGTGTTCGCAGTTCTGCCTGTTCCAGAAACGGCAGAAGATCGGGCACCCATCCGGTCGCAATAGGCTTGCCTGAAATTTCGCACCAGCCAGCCGGAAGATTCTGGAACGTGTCATGATGCAGATGCAGCGCGATTCCAAGCTGCCTTAGGTTATTCTGACACTGCGCCCGGCGCGCTGTTTCTCGCGCAGATTGCACCGCAGGCAGCAGAACTGCCAGGAGAACTCCGATCACGGACATCGTGACCAGAAGCTCAAGCACGGTCAGAGCTCTTCGCTCCAATCCCCGCCGAGACAGCGGGCGCCTACTGTCTTGCATTGGCCCAGTCTTCCCTGAAAACCCTGTCAAAACTTAAAGGCGTAGTGTCTCAATCAGAATTCACTGCGGTCAAGCCCATTGTTCATGGATGACCTGCATTCCGCGCATGGAAAAGGCGACTTTTGCGCGTCGCAAATGCCGCCCGTCTAATTTCTGAAGCTGCAGATACTTAAGAGCCCCGGTGTTTCGAACCGCCACGGCATCAAGGACGGCATCTACTCAGCGAAGCCGCAAGAACCTATTCAGAATCACCCTCTGCAGGCTTCTTTGTGGTGGTTTTCGCTGCGCTGGTTTTGGCAGTGCTGGTCTTTGGCAATTTTGCCTGCTGCTCTGGCGTCAGCACCTTCTTCAGGGCTTCAACCACCTTAGCATTGAATTCCGTCTCAGATTTTTTCCATTCCTTGAGCTTTGTCTTCTGTTCGTCGGTCAGATTGAGAGCGGTTTCAATTGCCTTTTTTGCTTCTGCACCAGTCTTGCTGGCAGCCTTGTTCGCAGCGTTCGCTTCTTTCTCAGCTTTCTTCTGTTCTGTCGTCAGAATGTCGGCCCGAGCCTTCTTGAGTGCGGCAAATGCCTCTGCAAACTCCATGTCGATCGCTGCAATCTTTTCTTTCTGATCGGCCGCGATCTCGATCTTGTTCAAAGCATGCTGCGTCGCCTTCGGGCCTCGAGTGACTTTTGGTTTAGCTTTCTCTTTGGATTCAGCTTTCTCTTTGGACTCAGCTTTCTCTTTCGCGCCGTCCGCAGCGGATATTGAAGGACATGACAATGCCAATCCGAAACCGAACAAACACATCCACTTCAACATTCTTCGCCCCTTTTTGAAAACTTAAGACGTTGGGTCAGTGACACACTACGTGTGGATAAGGTTAACGCATCAGGAATTGATAGTCAACTACCGTAGTAGGATGACATTCAGGCAATAGTTATTTCAAAAAGTGTTCGATTTTTCGGATTCGGATTCATCTTGCCCAATGCACGTGCAACTCTCAAACTGAGGATCATGCGAGTTCACAGAGCTCAGTCGCACGTTGAGGTTGGTTTTTGCGTTCCGCCCCACGGGCCTCAAGGCCGCGAGACTTTTTTCTCCTGCTTTCCAGATTGCATTGACCTGTGAATTACATGACGAACGTTGGATCTCTGCAGAATGGAGTTGCACTTGCGGAACGACCGTGCTTCCAGATCCTGATTCGCGAGCGCCGCGCATGAATCCATTAGATTCTGTCAAAACATCCTCGATCAACAGTCGCCTGCTTTCCAGCACACGGCGCCACACTGATCCCGACGGGCAAGCAGCCGGAGAATGGTGGCACGAGGCAGCTGACGGACGAATTGCCTGCGACCTTTGCCCCAGAGATTGTCACCTGAAGCCGGGCGATCGAGGGTTCTGCTTTGTCCGCCAAAATGTTGATGGCCAGATGAAGCTGACAACTTATGGTCGCAGTACAGGGTTCTGCATCGACCCTATCGAAAAGAAGCCACTCAATCACTTTTTCCCCGGCTCCCCGGTCTTGTCGTTCGGAACCGCAGGCTGCAATCTGGGATGTAAGTTCTGTCAGAACTGGGACATCTCCAAGTCGAGAGAAGTTGAGCGACTGAGCGAACTGGCCATGCCGGAAAGCATCGCTGCAGCAGCACTCAAAACGGGTTGTCGCAGCGTTGCTTTTACATACAACGATCCAGTCATCTGGGCTGAATACGCCATCGACACGGCTCGCGAATGCAGGCAACTGGGAATTCATCCGGTTGCTGTCACGGCAGGATACATCAGCCCGAGCGCACGAGCGGAATTCTTTCACGTGATGGATGCGGCCAATGTCGATCTCAAAGCCTTCACAGAAGATTTCTACGAACGCATCACGTATTCGAAACTCCAGCCCGTCCTGGATACTCTGCATTGGCTGAAACATGAAAGCGATGTCTGGTTCGAAATCACAAACCTGATCATTCCCGACGCGAATGATAGCCCTGATGAGCTCCGCCGAATGTGCGACTGGATTCTTGAATCCGTTGGCGCGGAAGTTCCCGTTCATTTTTCTGCGTTCCATCCCGACTTTCGCATGACCGACCGCCCTCGGACGCCTCACGAAACGCTGGTCATGGCGAGAGACATTGCGGTTCGTCAGGGGCTGAAGTTTGTCTATGTCGGCAATGTGAACGACGTCTTCAATCAGAGTACATGGTGCCCTTGCTGTGGCGAGTTATTGATCGAACGAAACTGGTACCAGCTTGGTCAATGGAATCTTGACGGCAATGTCTGCCGCAAATGCAGGACTTTGATTCCGGGACATTTCGATAGGTCTCCTGGCTCATGGGGTAATCGACGCCAGCCGATTCGAATCAGCGAGTATGCTGCCGAGCCGCAGGTACCATCCATGTCGAATCGAAGTTTGCTGCCACAGCTCGAGTCGAACAACGACGACTCGCCTAAAGTTCTCCATGCTCCGACAGCCCCAACCTTAATAAATAGTCCCGTCATGAACACGCAGAAGACTGCCCCCGAACTCAGCTTACCCCAACAGCAAGCTCTGCAATTGGCGGCTTGCGAAATCGTTGCTGCTGCGGTCAACGGCACGGCTCCCCAACTTTCGGACCCTTCTCTTGGTGGCCTCGCAGATCTCGAAGTCATGGGTGTCTTCGTGACGCTCAAGAAATCCGGGCAACTTCGAGGCTGTGTCGGGATGCTGGGTGAGCCCATGAAGATCTGTGCTGCTCTGCTTCAGGCCGGTCATCGAACAGCCGTTGCGGATCAACGTTTTCCTCCTGTCGCAGCCCATGAATTGCCGCATCTTACGCTGGATGTCACGATCCTGTTCAACTTCGAAACGATTCATGAGGTCGGTGAGGCTCGTACGGCCGCGATCGAAGTTGGAAAGCACGGTCTCAAGATTATTCATCTGGGGCGATCTGGTCTGCTATTGCCGATTGTGGCCGTGGAACAGCAATGGGATGCGCGGACCTTTTTGGAACAGGTTTGTCGCAAGGCTGGACTGCCATCAAATTCGTGGCTGCAATCGGATTCTCAGCTCCTGCGTTTTGAAGGTCGACTGATCGAAGGCCCGTTTTCCGCTGCCATTGCGGAACGAGCGATCCAGAGTTCTACGACGCTTCGTCCAACTCTGCCGTCACCAGACTATGTGCGATCTCTGGCCACGTTTGTGACAGCCAATATCCGATCGCTGGCTCAGGGAGCTATTCCAGCCTGTTTCCCGAGTCATTTGTCGGACCGTACAGTGGACGGGCTCGCAATCCAGTTAGCCTTGTCCAACGGACAGCGGATAACGTTCTCGAAGCTGCAACCGAGCAGCGGTGTCCCGTTGCAGATGACTCTGCTGGAACTGGCGCAGTCGGCGGCCAACTGGCTGCAGCAGTCAAAGACCGCACCTTCTCAGATTTCCGCCGACGTCTTGCTCCTCTTCAATGCGGAGCAATTGAAGTCGTTAAACTCCGAGAGCCTTAGTCGCCTTAACCCGGAAGACACATTGCTGCTGCTTACCGATGGCAGCAAGACCACGTGGCGATTTCAGCGAAAGGTACGACTTGAACAGACATTGCAGCAGCTTTTTCAGGATCTTGCTCTTTCCGATTCCAGTCAGGCCGGATTGTTTCGCTTCACTGCCTGCTGTAGTTGCGATGAAGTCTCGGTGACCAGTCGTCCTCAACCCCAACAAGGTCCATCACTGCGCAAGCCGGCAGTCGCGGGAAAGTTTTATCCTTCGAGCCCAAAAGCTTTGGCAGGACTCATCAACAGTTGCCTGGGCATAGTTCCCGAGGAGAATGAACACTGGCCGGCGATGATGGTGCCACATGCCGGCTTACAATACTCCGGACGCATTGCCGGGCAGGTCTTTCGGCGAGTCCATATCCCTGAATCCGTGATCATCATTGGCCCGCGGCATACTCGAAACGGAGTTGATCTGGCGGTCGCTCCCAACGTCGAGTGGGAATTACCCGGTCAGGTTGTCGCTTCCGACGCTGCTTTAGCGAAAGCGATCGTTGCCGGAATCCCCGGACTTCAGTTCGATGCGGCTGCTCATGCCGCTGAACACAGCATCGAAGTCGAGCTGCCTTTTGTTGCTCGGCTTGCTCCCCAGGCTCGAATCGTTGGTATCACGATTGGTTCAGCCAGCCTGGAACAGTGTCTTACGATCGGTCGCCAACTGGCCGACATCATCCGCAAGCTTCCAACGCAGCCACTGCTTGTGATTTCAAGCGATATGAATCACTTTGCGACCGACTCAGAAAATCGTCGACTTGATGAGCTGGCGTTAAAGGCGATGGAGACGCTGTCCCCGGTAACATTGTTTGAGACAGTCCGCTCTCAAAGCATTAGTATGTGCGGCGTGCTTCCGGCCGTGATCGTAATGGCGGCTCTCGAATCACTCGGACAGCTCAAGCAAGCGGTGCGTACCGGCTATGCGACCAGTGCTGACACGTCCGGTGACACCAGTCGAGTCGTCGGTTATGCGGGGATGTTGCTCGGACCATAATGCTTTGCACGGCCACGAAGTTGGGTTCGCAATATCAGCCGGAACGCGTTAGCGTCCGGTTCGGAACCGCGGCTAGCGGGTTGTTGGTTCCGTCGTTTAACGGCAAGCCACAGGCGTTGCCGCTGGATTTCGCCTACGCCTACGCCTGCGCCTACGCCTGCGGCTCGCCGTTAAACGAAAACTTACTTCGATGAAGAATCGGCGCCAGCTCTGGTCGCAGGCATCAATAACTCTCTCAGCGTAAATCGCTCGAACATAAGGTGCGACTGACTGCCTTCATAGACGATGCCAACATGCTCCGCATCGATCTGAGTCAGGCTCGGATATCCAGCTCCAGGGCCTTCGTCCAGCAAAAGATGATGAGAACTCGGCCACGTTTTTCCCTCATCAAAACTCACCTGAATCGTATGATGAGTTCTCCCTTTCTGCGTGTGAGGATTTGCAAACAACAGCACGTGTTTTTCCTTTTCGGACTCTTCATAATTCACACGCAGTAAACTGCCGTTGCAGTTGGGCTCGATGAGCGTATTGCGACTCGTGGCATGAGCTTCCCATGTTTGCCCGAGATCCTTCGAAACGACAACGGCTCGATATCGCTCATGATCGTTGCGAATATTCAGCATGATTGACTTATCGCTCAGCATCACCGCCTGACATTCATTGCCACCAGCGTAGCCCGGGTTGCCCACGGTCCAGGTAACTCCGTGATCTTTACTGATCATCACGGTCGCAAATGTCGCGAGAGGTTCACGCCCAGTCCGCCCCTGAACCGGCATGACCAGCGTTCCGTCCGGCAACTGAATTCCCTGCTGTGGCGCCGGGGCCAGCAACCACCATGATTCCTGCTTGAGCTTGCGTGTCATGTTTACGGGCGTCGACCAGGTGAGTCCGTCATCCTTTGAGCTGACCATCATAAACTGAGCCGTCTTGCCGATTTCAAATCCCGGCTCGGAGCCGTCGTCAACCCACTGATGCTTTTCCGGTTTGCCATTCATCCACAGGGCGAAACAGAAGATCTCGCCGGTTTGTCGATCGATGATCAGACCCGGATCACTGCATCCATTCAGTTCCTGTGGCAACCCGCCAAACTCGCCCATTTCCATAATGACTTTTACCGGCTCCCACGACTGGCCACCATCAGTGCTGCGGCTCAGTCCGATGTCGATATCTTCCTGCAGATCACGTCCCATGCGCCGCCGCATATCGTAGACACACAGCAGTGTGCCTTTTGCGGTCGTTCCCAACGCGGGGATGCGATAGGTGTGAACTCCGTCATCCTGATGCCGACGCAGTGCAACCCCGATGCGATGTCGCTTGCCGGGCGACTCATCCTTAACACTGATGGCGTCGCTGTTGGTGTTAATCTGAGTACAGACTGCAGCAACATGATGCGACAAGTCCGCCGTCTCTGTCAGTTTACAGTCCAGCCAAAAAGTGTTTGGTCCCGAGTTCAGCGTTCGCTTTCCCCGGAAGGCGATCTTTGTCATCGGGGTCTCAGAATCGCCGAACTGGTGTTCAGAGGAAAAGCCATCCGCTGCGCCGGTCCAGTATAGCGAAAGTGATTTGATGTCGGCGAACGCATCAGTCCCCTCAAGTGAAAACTCAAGGGAGTTGACTTCAATGTTCATTCCTGATGGGACGTCCACAACCACTTTTACGATCGGACCATGTTCATTTCGAATCAGAATCGGATGAATCGGACTGACACAAGTGACCTCTAACTCCGCGCTTAAGGCACCCGGTCGCAATAGGAACAACTGGCAAGCCAATACGATGTAGGGAAGAATCGTCTTCATCATCACTCGCAACCTTTTGCTCAAACGCAAAATGAAATTAGATTGATTGATCACTGTTCCTGTGTGCACGGTTCAATCAGCAACACTGATGCCGACTGCTTCAATTGCTGAGTGGCCGGATTTTCGAAACGGTCTGGGTAATGGTTGAGCAATCCCGTTTCGGTCAATTGATCTGCATCGGATCGTGTACTCCCCTGCAGGGACACCAGGCAGAACAATGGCCCAATGAGCGTTCGTGAGCAGCATCGGCCACGACTGTGGAGTTCCGGCAGCGTCAAACCCAAACGTGTCTGCAGGCATTCGGCCTTCGTTCAGTCCATGCCAGGTGTCTGGAGCCGGAAGCATCTCAGCATCAATCCACGGAAGTTTCGTCATCCATGGATCATCTTCCGCTGGCTCTGCATCGGACGGTGAAATCGAAACCTGAACGTTACTCAATCCTGAAACGCCGACCTGAGCATACCCGGAGACGGCAATCACTTCTCCGGATTTGGCAAAACGTGGAATCACAAGTGTTGCCGCAAACGTCTTCATCGGGCTGTCAACGTCGTTGTTCTGTTCTGCGTAAGTATCATTTGCATGAGGCAAATTCGTCAGCACAACATGACTGAGCCACTTGATCGACTTAAACCCATAAGCCTCGGGAACGACCAGCCGAACCGGGCCGCCTCGCTTCGAATCAAGCCACTCACCGTTCAACTTATAACAGAGAATCACCGGCGGAATTCCGGGCGGATCCTCCAGCACTCGTCCGATGGGCAGCGAACTGCGAAAGATCTGTTTTGGATCATCGTTGTGATAGCCGTAGTAGAAGATCCGACGGACGTTTTCGCGAGGTTTTGTCAGCCAGATGACATCTCTGAGAGGAACACCTTCCCAGAGTCCCATTCCCAGCGGGCAACCAAGATTCAGACAGCTCATCACCTTGAGAAACCTGACCAAGTTTGTTTCAGCCAGCTTGAGCAGCCCGTCAAAATTCAAAGCTGTCCCGTTGGCTTTGGACAGCGGTTGATCGATCTTCGCCGGATTATCGGGGTCAGAGATGACTTCCAACGACCATGATTCCCGAGTCATCCCGACGGCCTGCTTTTTGTCATCCGGCAATGAATGAGGCAGCGGAGTTCCTCGCGAAACGTCTCGGAATTCTCCGGCAGGCGTCAGATAGGGATCGGGACGAGCTCCCGCCTTGCCAGGCTCAACAGGCGGTTTTGGCGAACCAGCCCCTTCCTGTCCGGACAAAGCCGTCGTGGGCGTCATGCTTAACAAGGCGGCCCCTGTCAGCCCGGACTGCATAAAGAAGCGACGCGTCAAACGTTCGTGCTCTCGAAGAAATCCGTCGCTGGCAACGATTGTCGATTTCATGATACGCGAACTCCGTCAGTTTAAGGAAGCTGCGGAAGAATGCTGCGAAACTTCGCCCGCAGCATTGTGACAAAACGACAGGACAATCCTGAGAACCTCTGAGACAACTCACGAGCGATGGCCATTATTTTATATTCGCCTGCACACGTTTTTTGGCCCGCTCATGCAGTTCGACAGGAACAAACTTCAACAATCGTTCGATCACAACATCCGGAGTCACGCCCTGACTGGCGGCCGTAAAAGTCGTCATGATTCGATGTCGCAGGACAGGCTTCGCCACAGCTTTGATGTCATCCGTAGTCACATGAAATCGCCCCTGCAACAACGCATACGCTCGCGCGCCGAGAATCAGATACTGACCGGCTCGTGGACCTGCACCCCACGAAATCAGTTCCTTGATGAATGGTGGAGATTCTGATTCTCCCGGCCGCGTTGCCCTAACCAGATCTCGAGCATACACAAAGATATAATCCGCGCAGGGAACTCGACGAACAACGTCCTGCAACGTCCGGATCTGCTCGGCATTCAGAATGGGGGTCAGTTGCGGCTTTGATGCACCGGTTGTCTGTTTCAGAATCTGCAGCTCTTCCGCAGCCGACGGATATCGCACCATCACATGGAACATAAACCGATCCAACTGCGCTTCGGGCAGAGGATAGGTGCCTTCCTGTTCGATGGGATTCTGCGTGGCCAGCGTGAAGAATGGATCCGGCAGATGATACGTCTGAGAACCCACGGTCACATGACGTTCCTGCATCGCCTCCAGCAGAGCCGCCTGAGTCTTCGGCGGAGTTCGATTGATTTCGTCGGCCAGCAGAACATTCGTAAACAGCGGTCCCTGAATAAACTGAAACACACGGCGGCCAGTCTCGGGATCATCCTGAAGAATGTCTGAGCCGGTAATATCTGATGGCATCAGGTCTGGTGTAAACTGGATTCGTCGAAAGGAAAGTTGCAGAATCCCAGCGATGGTGCTGCAAAGCAAAGTCTTGGCGAGTCCGGGAACTCCAACCAGCAGGCAATGCCCGCGACAAAACATCGCAATCAGCAGTTGATTGACGACTTCATCCTGCCCGACGATCACCTTGCCGATTTCCTGCCGCATCTGTTCATAGGCTTTGGTCAGACCGGAGATCGCCTGTTCCTCGGCTGCGGTCGGTGCCACTTCGGGCGGATCATTGTTACTCTGTGTGTGGGCGTCAGACATAGCAAGCGTGGTGAACTCACCGGAATGTTAAAGGCAGCGGATTCAGAATCGGCATTGAAACGCCTGCACGATCCAATTGCGAGCGAAGAGAAGCAAAATGAGTGACGTGAAGTATCTGATCTTTGATATCGAAACAGTCGGCGACGGTGATTTGATTCAGAAAGTTCGCTACCCGTATGAAAATCTTACACCTCGCGAAGCCGTCACCAAGTATCGCCGACAACTGATGGAGGAGACCGGAAAAGACGTCCTCCCGGGTACCTTTGTGCTTCCTGTCTCAGTCGCGATTGCCAAAGTCGCTGCGGACTATCGCCTGACAGAAATCACCGTGTTGGATGCTCCAGCATTTCGACCGCAGGAAATTGTCCGCCGCTTCTGGCAGGGCTGGCAACATTATGATCGTCCGACTCTGGTGACGTTCAACGGTCGCGGATACGACATGCCTATTATGGAACTGGCCGCCTACCG
>CANHVD010000021.1 GCA_947463775.1 Planctomycetaceae bacterium
CTGCAGCAGCATATCAGTCCGCAACGCCGCAATGGCTTGCGGGGAATGGTTGAGAGAATTCTGTTGCTGGCTCAGCGGCACCTCTCTGGTGTCGGCGGAGTGAAGGCGACAGCCTCGCCCGTTGTCCAGGTTGAATCTTGTGCCGTGCCAATGAAGCGTTCCGTTGCAACGGCGCAGAGTTTCGATGTTGGTGAAATTCGTCGCCAGTTTCCGGTGCTGAATCGCCCTCTTGCCAGTGGCCAGTTTCCGGTGTATCTCGACAGCGGTGCGTCGGCTCAGAAGCCGCAGGTAGTGATCGACAAAGAGCGCGAGGTTGAAGAGCAGTACTTCGCGAATGCTCATCGGGGAACCTATCAGTTCGGTCTGCGAATCGACGAAGAGTTCGAAGGCGCTCGTACTGCGATCGCCCGGTTCCTGAATGCGGCAAGTGATTCATCGATCGTGTTTACTCCGGGAACTACGGTCGGATTGAACATGATTGCATTCGGCTGGGGGCGCCGGCATGTTCAGCCGGGTGACGAGATTCTGACGACGGTAATGGAGCATCACGCTAATCTTGTTCCGTGGCAGCAGCTTGCGAAAGAACGTGGAGCAACTCTGCGACTGATTCCTCTAGCGGCTGACGGAAGACTGGATCTGGGACGACTCGATGAAGTCCTGAATTCACGAACTAAGGTCGTCGCCCTCACCGCAATGTCCAACATGCTGGGTACGGTGAATCCTGTTGCTGAAATCGTGCGACGGGCTCACGAGGTGGGAGCATGTGTTGTCGTCGACGGTGCGCAGAGTGTTCCGCATATGGTGACAGATCTGCAGGCCCTTGACGCAGATTTTCTCGTGTTCAGCGGCCACAAGCTATACGGGCCGACGGGTGTGGGAATTCTCTACGGCAAGCCCGAGCGACTGGAAGAAATGGATCCGATCATTTTTGGAGGTCACATGATCTCCGAAGTGCGGATTGAGAACTCCACATGGTCCCCTGCCCCGGCCAAATTCGAAGCTGGTACGATGCCGATCGTTCAGGCGATCGCACTGGGTGAGGCTGTTCGTTGGGTTCAGAACGTCGGTTTGGATTCGATTCATCAGCATGAGCAAACACTGCTGAAGTCGACAATGGAACGGCTGAAGGCTGTTCCGGGGATGACGATCTATGGACCGGCGTTGGAGCATCGAGGAGGCATCGTTAGCTTTCGAATCGACGGTGTTCATCCGGAAGATCTTGCGGCATTGCTCGATCAAAAAGGTGTGTTCACCCGCCACGGCCATCATTGCACGATGCCGTTACACACTCATCTCGGAGTTTCTGCGACAACGCGTGTAAGTCTTGCGGCGTACAATACGCAGAGCGACATTGAGCAGCTCATGCAGGCCATTGAATTCGCTTGCAGGACGTTGAAGAAACATTAGGTTTCCGGGGTTTGTCGCGGTGGCGCTCTCAGTCCTGCAATATGCGACAAAGTTCTTCCAGATGTTCTGAAAGCTGATCCCATGGATTGGGATGATCCGCGTCGCCGGGTTTGTAGGTGTCCTGAGTCACATAAATCCAGCGAGTGTATTTCTGCGCCATTCGCACATCAGTGGCGTTCAACTGCTTCTGCCCGTACATCAGCGTTGCTCGGGAAAACGGCGGATAATCCGAATAGCCTCCGAAGTAGTTACCATGCAGCTTTTCTTCCGTCGGCCATTGTTCGCTTTCGTGAATCACGATGACGTCGGCCGACTCAACGGAAAAAAATCGGCCAGGCGTGTCTGTGCCCGGATTTGCAACTGTCGGCCAGAAGCCAAGGTTATGTGCTGATTGATTGAGCGTGACTTGATGCTCTACTGCAGTCTCGTTGTCTTCATAGAGCATTTCATCGAAGAATATTCCCTGAACTCTGGGGTAAAACTTCTGCCATGTTTTCATATTCGCTTGTACGGTTTCGATGGGAACTTTTCCGTAACTGGTCGAGACGTAGCCCAGCACCACACATCCCGCGCCGATGAGCCGGTCGATCGCCTTTGTGTAGTTGGGGTCGATCGAAGTACCGGGGCCCGATGCCGGATTTACGATTGCCCAGAACGGAACTTCGGAGTATTGCCGTTTTAGCTCGATCACCCGATTAAAGTCTTTGTTCGTGTGAACGTTGGCGGGGTAGATATAGAGCGGAATCAGCAGCCCCGTTTTCTCAGTGGCACGCAGATGAAATTGATGCGCCTTCTCGATGCGATCAGCCGGGGTGGCAGAGTTTTTGATTTCTCCCTGTTGTCCGCTGACACGTGGTATCAATGTTGCCGCAGTCACGACAGCCAGAAAGAAGATCGCAGGTATGTATCGTTGGGCGAGACGGAACGCGGTCATGAATGCTTGTTGAATCCAGAGAAGAATTGGAACTGCTTCCACTTTCGATCAACGTGATCTATTGGCCTGCGAAGATGCCGTGTGGTGCTTACTATGGCCGATATTGAACAGGTCATTTCGCTTCAAACAGGACATCTGAACCAATACCAAATTTTGCTGGCAGCGGAATATTGGACAGCGCTTCATCGTCGCCGATGCGGAACTGCCATCGACCGGCCAATTTGAGCGATCGCTCGCCGGCCTTCAGCAACGGTGGTGCAAGAAGACTCGACTTAGACTCTGTGCCGGAACTCTGAATGACCAGCAGATTGATATCGTCGGCGATTACAGCGTCACGAGGAATCACGAAGTGTGAACCGTCAGATGTTGTCTCAAGCAGGGTTCCGTTCAGCCATGCTTTTGTCTCGCTGGCGTTGGGTCCCATAGCAAGTTGCAGGCCTGGATCCGACAACCATACCGAAGGAATTCGAACTGTACAGCGATACCAGATCGGCTTGTCGACCGATTCCATGGCTCCGTGAGAAGCTTCTTTCAGAGAAGCACCTGCGATCGCAGTCGTCCAGTGTTTATTGAAGGACGAGTCATCGGCTACAACCGTCCCCGGGCTCATTACATCTCGTGCTTTGCGCTTGTCGTACTGAGACGCAAACGGCTTGCCTCCCAGAATCTGATCGCTGGTGATAGTTGGGCAAACGAATCGTTCGACGTGTGAAATGATCAGATCATTTCCAGTGAAGTGATCGACATACGGCCAGGACTTTGGGTTGTACATGCAGTCCGTAAGATCACGCATCAGAACAACATTCTTGCCATTGCGAGCTAATTGTCTCAGTCCAAAAGGCCGGCCGAGCACACACATGTTGGTGTGGACTCCAACCAGAATGACGTTCTTGATTCCGCGTGCCTCGAGAATATTCCAGACTTCATCACCTTTGTCGCTGATGAAATCGAGTTGTCCATCGATTTCAATTCCTGCGTTCTGTGATTTCCAGGGAAGTCCCGGATTTCTCCCGAGCGCTTCGAGTTCAGCGGCCCACTTCGCGTGTTCTGTCGGCTCGTCATCGTCTCCACCATCGGACTGGTCGATCGGATAGACCGCTTGTTCCTCAGCCGGAATTTTGGAACACCAAAATTCAATATCTGTTGGTTGGACTTTCGCGGCAGCGGTTTCGATCGCTCGTCGGCGTGAGGCATGACCTTCATACGCTGGCATGCAGTCGCTGGGCGAATGAATAATGATTGAACCCTGCCGACGAGCTTCTTTAAGAACGTCATTCATTCGTGGGAGGAACTCCTCCATCCGGCGAACGGCGTTAATGGAATGGTGCTTGTCCCAGACATCGCAAACAATCACGGCTGTCTCTGCAGGCGACCATGACTCTGTTTCTGTGATGCGGACAAACTGATGGTTGTTGGACTCTGACTTTTGCTGACGACGGAGAGACAGCATGAAATCGTCCGACATTGCTGAAGATGACATGAATAACATTCCACAGGTCATCAGGTGACAAAGCAAGAATGATCGCATCGAGACGTTTTCCTCGTTTAGAAGCGTTGGGTTGGTCCTGAATCTCTATTGAAGTTGTTCTTTCAGCCACTGATAAGCTTCAGCTCTCACTTCGTCAGGGAAGTCATGATCACATTCCGGGTAGCGAGCGGTGATCACGCCAGCTTGTTCTCCATAGATCTTCTGGACTTTTTCAACTTCCGTGACAACCTTACGAACGCCACTATTTTCAAAGTTGTTGTCTGAGATTGGTGCATTCACAAAGATCGAACGAGGAGCGATCGCTGCAAGGACTTCATAAAAATCGAAAGGAACTCGACTTGGGTCGTTACCGTATTCATCTCGAATGCGCGGCATGTAGCGGTCACTGGTCCAGCCTGCGAGATTGCCCTCGTAATAGTGATGAAACGCCGTAAATCCGCAGCTCGTCACCGATGCTCGGATACGGCTATCGAACGCGGCAGTAAACAAAGTGTTGTGGCCACCGAGCGAATGTCCGATGCAGCCGATTCGATCCGGATCAACTTCATCAAGCGACTCAAGGAGGTCAATCGCCCGCATGTTATTCCAGATGGCCTTCATTGAACCGCTGCCATAGTGCGCACCCTTGACTTTGAAATCGTAGGGATAGTCTCCAAACGAAGGGTAATCAGGGACAAGACAAATGAAACCAAGTTCGGCGAGTTCATGAGCGTAGTGCAGGTTTTCGAGTCCACCCAAACCTGCTGGTTCACCTTTTCCAATACCCGTGGTCTGATGCAGGCACAACATTGCAGCGACTGGGGCTTTGAGATCTTTCGGAATCAATAGCCATGCAGGGACACGGTCCCCAGGTTCTGATGCAAAGGAGATTCTCCTGCGAAGATACTTGTCGGTAGATTCCTCCATCAGCACCTCCATCTCAAGAGGCACTCGCAGTTCTGATTGAGGGACAGGTCCCATCGCCAGCGACATGCCGTCGAGAATGTGTTGCCGTCGCAGACCCATATCAAACGCGCTGGTGATGGGGCGGCTTTTGCCGTCTTTGTCTTTGACATTGGACACGTCGGAGTGATTGTAATCATTGGCTGTGATTGCAGTCGTCGCCGGGGCCGGCGAACTTCCAGCCGGATTTTTCAGCAGATTCTCAAGGACATAGAGTCCACTGCGGCCTGGACAGATGAGATCCAGATCTTCGTCACCGTCGAGATCCGCAACTTTTGGATCCAGTCCGAAGCCAACGTTTTGGCCAGCGGAAATGATCGTACATTTCCATGTGCGAGTTTCAGGCACGAACTGATAGGACGAAATGACGAGCGGATTGTATTCACCAGGGTCTTTTCCATCGTGCCCCATGTAGCGACTGCCAGCGATCAGCTCCGGTAGCTTATCTCCATTGAGATCCGCCCACAGGAGGCTATGAGCCTGAGACCAGCTCGTGTCGATTGCATGCCGAATCCAGCGTCTGCTGCCCTCAGAATCTTTGGTCTGTTCCATCCAATAAAGACCAAATCGATGACCTCGGCCCCAGATCAGATCGCTGTCGCCGTCCGCATCAACATCCTGGACAAGGATCGGAATAGAAGCCCCCTTCCACAAATCGAACTCCGGATGATAAACCCAGCGTCCGTTCCGGCGATCTTCAGGAGCTTCGGCCCAGCCTTTTGGCCCAATCACATCATTGCGACCATCACCGTTGATATCTCCAAAACCAGAACCGTGTCCGGCGAGTTCTTCGGGCAGAGGAAAGCGGGTCCACTTTGGCACTGGACCGGGTTCCACATCCCACCATGCGGCGAACTGAGTTCCATTGGGAAGCACATCCAGACGCCCATCACCGTCGACGTCGGCCAATCGGCCTGTTTCCATCGGGCCTGGTTTTTCGATCTCGTGCTTAATCCAGGTGTCACCAGTTGCTGCTGGCCCGGGGTTTTGAATCCAGTACAACGACTGGCTGCGATAGTTACAGCTTACCAAATCGGTATGACCATCCTTGTTTACATCCAGGGGAAGATTGGAATAGTCATCACCACGTCCTCGGATCTGTTCGACCTCGCGGACTGGATGTTTCTCCCAGTTTGGGGCCTGATACCAGAAGTTTCCTGCAACGATATCCAACTGGCCATCGGCATTCACATCCAGAACCGCACAGGCGCAGTTGGTGGAGTCGGCATTGATAACACGGTGACGAAACGAAGGCTGACCGGCGTTCAACACAGACGAGACGATCAGTGTTCCGAATATCCCAAGCACACATTGAGCGCGAAACATAAGGGGGCCCTCCAGGAGAAGACTGTTCGCGGCGAGGGTAATCGTTTCGGAAACGATTACAAGCGATGCGCAGATCGGAGTGGTTGAACGTTGGAGTAGTGTCAGGAAATTAAGTGAACGGATATCTCCAGGACTCTGACGGTTATTTCGGTTGGAGTCCGTGCCTGTTCAGTGGCGCAGCGTTTCGGCAGATTCCACCGAATTCGATTTGCCTTTGCCGAATCGGCAGTTCGATACGACTTCTGGACGATTCCAGAGCCTCTCGATGGATGAGTGTGCTCGGAGAACCGGATCCAAAGCAGGCTGTCATGATTCCATGAATTGGACCAGTCTCTTTGGATTCAGCGATCTGAATGATTTCGAATGCGGAAGGAGCCGCGCCACAGGATGTGAAACTTTCCGTCGGAGAGTCCGTTGATGGCGCGACGTAGTTCAATAGCGGCTTATGTAGCCATGCTTTCGATCGGACTTGCGGTCGGAGGGCACCTTGATTCGATGAGGTTTACAGCCTCTGCGAATGCGGTTCCTGCTGAAGGAGCCGGAGGAACGGTGCTCCCTGCGCGGGCCATGGCTCTGGTCGACAGCGGCAATCATATCTCACAAATCGCTGCCGACATTATGCCGTCGGCCGTTCATATTCAGGCCATTCGCGTTGAGAATGAACGCAAGGTTGAGGAAACCGGTTCTGGCGTCATTATGAGAAGCGAGGCTGTCAAAGGCCTGTTCGTGATTACAAACAATCACGTCGTCCGTGGAGCGGAGATGCCGGCCATTGACGTTGTTCTCTCTGACGGGGCGACTGTCCATCCGTTGCGAGTTTATCGCGACACCGAGAGCGACATCGCAATTATGCAGATTCCGGACGGTGGTCAGCCAACCGCACGTTGGGGCGACAGCAGCACGGTCGAGATGGGACATTTTGTCCTCGCGGTCGGAAGTCCATTCGGGCTGAGCAAGTCAGTGACGATGGGAATCGTCAGTGCCAAAGGCCGCCGTGATCTTTCACTGACTGCAGATCAGTCAGTCACGAATCAGGACTTCATTCAAACGGATGCGGCGATTAATCCTGGCAACAGCGGTGGTCCACTGATTGATGTCAACGGGAACGTTGTGGGAATCAATACCGCGATCGCTTCTAACAGTGGTGGCAACGAAGGCATCGGGTTCAGCATTCCCAGTAATCTTGTTCGTCGAGTCTTTGAACAGATGGTTGCCTACGGGAAAGTTCGCCGCGCATATCTTGGTGTTGAGCTGGATAATAGTTTTTCGGATGAGGCTGCTCAGCGACTGGGCATGTCCCGTGCTCGCGGGGCTAGAATCACCCGAGTCTACTCTCACCGCAGCAGCCCTGCTGTTCTTGCGGGGCTGAAACCGGACGATGTAATTCTCTCTTACAATGGGGTCGAGGTGGTCGACGAGAATCACCTTATCAATCTGGTGAGCCTGTCGGATATCGGCTCTTCTGTCACCATGGAAGTTTATCGTGCTCGACAGAAGACCGAGAAAATCGTGCAGTTGACCGATCGTGAAGACTTCCGCACCGCTGAAGATGCTCGCAACACGTTCAATACTCGATAAGAAACAGACGAGCCGAATCTACTATTTGATGACGACAATGATCCACCGCAGTTCGCGTGCTCTGTTTTCAGAGTTTGTGAACTGCGGTGTTTTCCATTGATAGTGCTCACCGTTTGATTGCGGATCTGCCGCCGATCCGCAGTCCTGCCGGGGGAGCGGACTACGAACGAACTGATCGCGGAGCAGGTCGTCATGCCCGATCGCTTTTTTGATCCCCTGCCCCGGTCTAGACTTTGCTGCTCTATTCAGATTCTGATAGTCCCGGGTTATGCTGGAGTTCTGAGTGATGTCGAATGATTCTCGGAATGGTCGAATGTTGTCTCTGCCGTTATTGATTCTGGCAGCGTTAGTCGCGATTGCCGTTCCAGCTTCAGCGCAGGAGGAGAAGACCGAGGTTCGAGACGCCTGGTCAGCTTCGAAGATTTCGGGCTCACCGGATCCTGCACCGCCCTATCGGACCGAGTTGGCGTTTCCAAACCTGAAGTTCGTGCAGCCGCTCGATCTGTCGCCTGCCCCGGGTTCGGACCGCTTGTTCGTCGCAGAACAGGCAGGAAGGATTTTGTCTTTTCCCAACCGTCAGGAGATTGGTGCCGCCGACCTTGTGGTGGATTTGAAAGAGTCGCACCCGGATTTGACGGCTGTGTACGCGATCACATTTCACCCGAACTTTGAAGCCAATCGCAAAGTCTACATCTGCTACATTCAGGGCAATGACAAGCCTGACGGAACGTTTGTGTCCGAGTTTACAATTGTGGGTGACGTTGCAGCGAGTGCTGATGGAACGACTGCTAAGCCGCCAACGATCGATCCGGCTTCTGAAAGAGTCATCATTCGGTGGTGGTCCGGCGGCCATAACGGTTGCAGTCTGAAGTTTGGTCCGGAAGGCTATCTCTATATTTCGACAGGAGATGGTGGTGCCCCTTCTCCGCCGGATCCGCTGATGGCGGGGCAAGACGTCAGCAATTTATTGTCGAACATCCTGAGGATTGATGTGGATCATCCTTCTGCGGATCGCCCCTATGGGATTCCAGCCGACAATCCATTCGTTGAGATGGATAATGCCCGTCCGGAAATCTGGGCTTTTGGCTTTCGTAACCCGTGGAGAATGAGCTTCGACCGTGTGAAAGGCGATCTATGGGTTGGTGATGTGGGCTGGCAATTGTGGGAGATGATTTATCGAGTGGAACGTGGCGCGAATTATGGATGGCCGATTATGGAAGGTCCGCAACCGGCACTTCCTGAGTCGAAACGTGGACCGGCGCCAATTTCGCCTCCAGTCGTGTTTCATGCACATTCCGAAGCGGCTTCGATGACCGGAGGTTTTGTTTACCACGGAAGTCGACTACCGGAGCTTCAGGGTGTGTATGTGTACGGGGATTTTCAATCTGGAAAGGTCTGGGGCCTGAGGCATGACGGGCGTCAAGTAACCTGGCAGAAAGAACTTGCCCAGACTCCTCTGCAACTTGTTTCCTTTGGCGAGGACAATTCTGGTGAGATCTATCTCGTTGACTATCAGCGAACTCAACAGATTTATCGCCTTGTCCCGAACCCTGATGATGGACTGCATGCGACGTTTCCTCGCAAACTGAGTGAAACCGGTTTATTTACCGATGTGGTCAGTCAAACACCTGCGTCTGGTGTTCTGCAATATGAAATCAATGCTCACCATTGGGCCGATCACACTCAGTCGGAACGTTGGATTGCGATTCCCGGGACAGAGCCTGTTCAGATTGAATCTGATTCAAAGTGGATGATCCCCAATGGCGCTGTGCTGGCGAAAACTGTCAGCATCGAAATGACCAAAGGCGACCCCACAACTCTGCGTCGATTGGAAACACAAATACTGCATCGAGAAGCCGATAGCTGGCGACCTTATACCTACGCGTGGAGCGATGATCAGACGGATGCCGAACTGGTGCCTTCATTGGGGTTCAGCAGATTGCTCAGTGTTCAGGATGCGTCGGCACCAGAAGGGCTTCGTGAGCAGACCTATCGATTCGCGGCTCGCAGCGAATGTCAGATGTGTCATAATCCATGGGTCGAGATGAAGACGACGAGTGTAGGCATTCAGACCGCGTCGCCGTTGGGGCTGTCGCTGATGCAATTGAATCGTCAATCCGACGGAAATGATTCTGAGAACCAACTCGTGTCTTTGCAGAAGGGCGGCTGGATTAGTGGAAAGATCCCGACCGCTCCGAAGGAAGCAGCACGATTTACTGATCCCTACCAGACGACCGCGCCACTGAATGATCGAGTCCGTTCATATCTGCACGTAAACTGCGCGCATTGTCATCAGCCACATGCCGGTGGAAGCGCGATCATTGACCTGGCTTATGACGTGAAGCTGGAAGATACAAAGCTGGTGAATGCGAAGCCCGGTCAGGGGGCCTTCGGGATTTCAGACGCGGCGCTAATCCGCCCGGGTGATCCGTCGGGATCAGTGTTGCATTACCGTCTCGCGAAAACCGGCAGCGGACGTATGCCGCGGATTGGTTCAGAAGAGATTGATGAAATTGCTGTTTCAATGATCCGCGAGTGGATTCGGGAGATGCCCGCGACGGAGACGCCGACTCCAACTGTGAACTCAGACAACTCCGCCTTGTTGGCATCGCTTTTAACTTCGTCGTCTGAGGCGCGTCAATCTGCAATTCAACAATTGACATCAACAACCCGAGGCGCGATGGAGTTAATGTTGTGGGTGCAGCATTCAGAAGCAACCCATGAACTTCGGCAGGAAGTTGTCGCTTTGGCCAGTCAGAGCACTCAGCCTGAAGTGAGAGATCTCTTTGAAAGATTTATTCCAGCATCAAAGCGAGCTAAGAGGCTTGGGACGGCCGTAAACTCTGCTGAACTGTTGGCCATGGAGGCCGATTCAGAGCGAGGACGTCAGTTGTTCCTGCGAGAGGGTTCAACGTCATGCCGAAACTGCCACAAGATCAAAGAGACTGGGGAAACGCTTGGCCCTGATCTGAGTCAGATCGCAAAGAAATACACGCCATCAGAAATGCTGACACATCTGCTGGAACCGTCTCGATTTATTGATGTAAAATATGTCCCTCAGGTGGTTGAGACGGTCGACGGTCTCGTCCACACTGGTTTGCTGGTCGAAAGATCAGAGACAGAGATTGTGCTGAAGTCTGTGCAGAACAAAGAGATTCGGATTGCGATGTCCGACGTGGAGTCGATGACTTCGCAACAGAAATCAATAATGCCTGAACTTCTGCTTCGAGATATGACGCCTCAGCAGGCGGCTGATCTGCTGGCCTACTTAAACTCGCTGAAGTAGTAAGGGTTGCCGGATTGGTTGATGTCTCAACTCTTTTATGAGAGCTGATTACTTGAAATGCACGTGCTCAAATTGCTCAGGGAGCAACCAGCTGCTCACAGAAGCTGAAGCACCAATGGAAGGAAGACGATCACTCCGACAACAGCCGCTCCGACGGCAGCAATAAGAACAGCAGCTGCGGCAAGATCTTTGACTTGTCCGGCTATCGGATGGAACTCAGGAGAAACCAGATCCGTCAGGAATTCAATCGCAGTATTCAGAGTCTCGGTGATCCAGACACTGGCCATGGCCAGTGTCAGCAGGCACCATTCGATGGGACTGATACGTAGCAACACGCCTGCTGCGAGCACAACTCCTGTCAGGGCCAGATGAATCCAGGAGTTGTGCTGAGTCTTCAGGAGAATCTTCAGTCCGGAGAAGGCGAACGTAAAGCTTCGAAGCCTGTCTCGCAGAGACCACTTGGGGGCATGATTCTTCAAGTCAATGACTCACTTTGTTCCAGAAGAGATTTCTTTGCTGATCTCCTGCACGGTACTCACGATGTTTTCTTCGATTCCGGGAGCCCATTTGGACGGTTGTCCATAGTAGATCATTGAGGATTCACCTTCGTAACCACCCTCCATTAGGACGCGACCGGAAGGAATGTACCCCATCACATCGTTGCTGTATCCGGAGATCCAGTTCGATCGGCCCGGTAACTCAGCCTTCAGGCGCACAGCATAGTCAACAACGACTTCACCGCCCAGAAAAGTCATCTTCACATGATCACCGATCCCCCACATCTGAATGGGGTACGGATAGGTCGGCGAAAGCTTTCCGTCACGAGCCATCACCTTCTCGAGCGTCACTGCCCGGCGGGCAATGTAGACATCGGATGACTTCATATCTTTTTGAATTTCTTCCGCCGTCGGGATATGGGCAAATGCCAAATCGATTTCGCGATAAACAGATTTGAGTGAACCAGCGACGGGAGTCATTGGGCTTTGCAGGGCTCGATCCACAGCGTCCGCCGTTTGTCGACCGTATTCGGCAGCCAATTCGACTGTGCGGCGAGGCAGTGGGTTTTGGTCGGCTCCACAACCGGCCCAGAACATTGCGATAGCATCAGGATGCCGCTTCTCAACTTCCAGTTGAGCAAAGCCGGGCCAGTCGCCGGACCAATCCATCAGGCTGAGAACAGTCGAGTGACATGCATAACCAAACACGACGGCTCGGAGTTTTCCTTCCGGATTTCTTACCGAGAGTACAGGAACATCGTGGTCGACCGGCCCGACGAGCAGTCCTTTTTCTCGGAGCATCGGAACATCAGGCTCACGATTATTGCGTCGATTGACAGCGAATGAAGCTTGAGACTCCCCGGTGCTGATTGAAGCGGGAGCCATTGATGCAATGGCATCGCTGGTTGCTTTGGCGACGGAATCAGAAAGGAAGACAGTGTAGTCTCGAATCAGTTGCAGATTTGGCTCATCCAGTGCGAACATCGCCAGGAGATTTGTTCCCACAACGGGCCCTGAGTGAGTATGTGAAGTGGAAAGAGCAATCTGAGAGCGATCAATGTTGTGTTCTTTTTGCAGCCGACCACATATCTGCTGCGATGTTTCTCGATCAATGCCGACGAGATCCATGGTGACCAGAATCACTCGCTTTCCCGAAGGATCTTCGAGAACGACGGCTTTGGCCCAAAGGTCGTGGCTTTTGCCTTCAGCCGGTTTACTGCGCGAAGCGTAACCGGACATCCACATGGGTTGTGGCGGCGTAATATTGGCTTTGGCCACTCCGGCCTTCCATGTTTCCTGCGCTGAAACAGTGGGATTCAGAAGAAAGCACAAGGCGGCAACTGTAACGATCCGAGTGAGTATCACGAGTTTCTCCGAGGCGAGTTTTGGGGCGGGAGTTATGGAACGCAGAGGACGTTGTCTAACTGTTTCCGGGGTGACTGCAAGCTTCAGGCCGATTTGCAGTTCGTGCTGAATTCCATGTCCTGAAGAATTGGAGATGCCTTCGATGCTCAAATTCTGAGCGACTCAGGGGTTTCTCCGAGTCACGCATATGATATTCTTCACAGACCGGGGACGTTGAAAAGAAGCCCCGAAGTCGATTCCTGGCGACACGTCAGGTGATTGAATTCAAGCAGGCCAACAGATAAGAAGGAGAATGCCATGGGCAAAGGTGACAACAGCAAGAAGAACGACAAGAAGAACAAGAAAGTCAAAAAGGAAGTAAAAAAGCCCGATGCCAAGAAGTAGCATCCTTTGAACAGTGCTGAAGGCTGTATTCGGAGCCCGCATTTCGACAGAAATGTGGGCTCTTCTTGTTTTTGACGTTCCGTGTGAGTGTTGTTTTTCGAACGGTATAAATTGAGGCCGGGTGTTCGTGGGATTAATGATTCAGACCATTTCCTCAATCGTGGCCGCGCACGGAATGGTGGCGTTGGAAGTCAGATTTCATCATGCCTGTATCACTTGCGCTGCCATTCGGGTATCATTCATGTGTCTGCCGCTGGCGATGATCATGTGGAGTCTGTGAGACTCTGCGATTGTGAGGCGAGCGGGTTCAGACGTTTTCACTCGGAGTTTAAAATCGCAAAAAACCAGAATACCTTCGCCAAGCGTCAGCGTGAGCAGGAAAAGCGACAGCGAGCTGATGAGAAACGTAAGAAGCGGGACCAGAAGAAAGATGGGTCCTTTTCCCCTGCCCCATCCAGAAGCTATGCGTTTCCTTCCGAAGACCGTGAGGAATAAAATTCTGAAGACCGACCTCTCCTGGGTTGGTCTTTTTTTTGGCCGGCTGCCAATTCCCGGTGACTTTTTTGTTCGCTGATTGAATCGAAAGCGCAAGACCACTAGCCTTTGGCGCAGATCAGCCCGCCTTTTCGACTTTTCGATTCCTTCCTGTGAGTTCTCTGCGATGACGTTTGCAGCCCTGTCAAATGGCAAAAGTTGTTCTTCCTTTTCGATTCTTCTGTCCGGGATGCTGCTGATCCTTATCTCGATGACCGGAGAAGCCTCTGATCGTCTCAACTGGCCTGTACGCACCGGTCCAGGTTTAAACTCCCTGATTCCAGCCGAAGATGCTGTAGGTTTGCCGACGGAGTGGTCGGAAGAGCCCGCAAAAAATATCGCGTGGAAGCTGGATCTCGAAGGGTTCGGGCATTCAGTCCCAGTCGTTGGATTTGGAAAGGTTTGGCTGACGGCAGCAACGAAGGATGGGAAGCAACAATTCATTTACTGCATCGAACAGTCCACTGGTAAAGTGCTCCATCACAAGTTGATGTATGAGAACGCTGAACCGGAACCTCTCAAGAATGAAGTCAATACCTACGCGTCGCCCTCATGTGCGCTGGAGAAGGATGCGGTTTACGTTCACTTCGGCACCTATGGTACAGCACGCTTGAATCCTGAAACTGCCGAAGTAGTTTGGGAACGAAAGGATATCAAGTGTCGGCATTTTCGAGGTCCGGGTTCTTCGCCTATCATCTGGAAGGATCATTTGATCCTCACCTTTGACGGGATCGATGCTCAGTTCGTTATGGCATTAGATAAGAACACGGGAAAGACTGTTTGGCGAACGGATCGAACAACGGACTACGGAGACCTTGACGAGAATGGCCAGCCGAAACTGGAAGGTGATCTTCGCAAAGCGTACAGCACTCCAGGCTATGTCGACGTTAACGGGAAAACGCATCTGATTTCAATTGGTTCCCGAGCAGGGTTTGCTTACGACGCGCTGACGGGTGAAGAGTTATGGACGATCCGCCATGACGACTTCAATGCGTCATCGCCTCCGATGTTCTTTGAGGGCCATGCTATCCTCAACACGGGTTCCCGAGGGTCGAATCTTTTGAGTGTGCGACTTGACGATACCACGCGGGGCGATGTTTCCGTATCTCACGTCGTTTGGAATCGCGATAAGGGTAACTCCGATCTGAGTGCTCCAATTCTGATCGGGGATCGCATCTTCAGTGTTCTGAATAACGGTGTCGTGAATTGCGTGAACGTGAAGACCGGTGAAGAAATCTGGAAAGACCGCATTGAAGGAACATTTACTGCATCGCCAATTGCCGGTGATGGTCGGATCTACTTCTGCAACGAGGAAGGTGATTGCTATGTTGTGGAAGCCACTGATTCCTTCAAGCTGATTTCGAAGAATCATCTGAGCGAGGGAATGAGAGCCTCCCCGTCTGCTGCGGACGGGCACTTGTTTCTTCGGACATTTACTCGGCTCTATTGCATTGGCGATTAACGCGACTGCGGAGTAATCAGTTCGGAGGTTCGTACCGCCAACTGGCGGATTCGACATTCGTTGACATCGACGCCAAGTCCGGGGCCTGATAATCGTTTGCCTCGTCCTCCGTACTGAAACGTCAGGTCCTGTTCCGTCAGCGAATCGAGGACCAGAAAACGATCGAAGCTGCCTTCAAGGTAGCGGATGTTGTCTATGTTGCAGGCAAAGTGGCGACCGGCTGCAGAAAGGATTCCAGTCTCCCCGACCTGGCATCCCAGTTGAAAGCCGAGACCCTGTTGCCGGGCGATTGCTGCTAATCGAACTGATCTAAAAAGGCCGCCGCATTTTGAAAGGCGAATGTTGAACAGATCGCACCAGCCGCCGGCGATCGCTCGTTCTGCATCCTCGCGACAACAAAGTGATTCATCAAGCATGACGGGCAGGTTCAGCTCCGAGCGTACTTGTCGGAGTCCGGAGACATCAGCATGGGGTACCGGTTGCTCAAGACTGGTCACGTTGTACTTCAGAAGAGGCTGCATTTTTAGACAAACATCTTCGCACCGCCATGATTCATTGGCATCCAGTCGAAGGTCAACGTTTGGGCCAACGATTCGTCGGACTCGTCGCAGGCAGGCTTCGTCATCAATGCCGGCTGCACCGACTTTCACTTTAACCGTGCGGAATGCAAAGAGCCGCATCTTCAGTGCAGAAACGATCTGTTTGCCGGACGACATCGAGGTGATTGCACCGCTGTAGAACACCTCATCGCGAGCAGTGAGAATTCCATCTGTCCCGGGAAGCTTCGCGATCAATTGCCCGATTGAGCAGTTCTCGACACGACAGGCTGCGTCCAGAATTGCCAGCTCAAGAGCACAGCGAACGGAGTTCCCGAAACATTCGCGGATACGAATTCCATGGTCGGGTTCTACATCCGCGAGTTTGAACTGATCGACGGCTGCAGCCAGTTGTCCTGTATCGGAAAACTGCTGTTCACGGAGTGGACTGAAGTCCGTGGCTTCGAGGTGTCGCCATGCGGATTCAATGGATTCGCCGGTGACATAAGTGCGAGGCAACCCTTCTCCCCAGCCGACGCTGCCGTCATTCATCACGCAGCGAATAATCAGCGTGTCGTTGGCAAAGCGTTCGTGAGACGCGTGACGTACTGGCTTCCGAAGTGCAATGGGAACCTGGAAAGCTGTAATCCGATGAATATGCATCAGGTCTATTCGTCCAGAATGCGATGGCAGAACCGTCGGAGTTCTTCAGGCGCACGATCGAGATCCAGCTCAAGTTTGCTTTCATCGAGTTCAAACGTCTGCTGATTACGCGGAAGTGTGTCACGAATTTCAGTGACCGCAGCGGCATAGTCTTCGCTGCGTTCCAGTTCCTTTAATGCGTAAGCGCGGCCCAGCATTCCCAGAAGTACGAGATATTGCTTCTCCGGAATCAGACTGCTTTTGTCTCGAACTTCAGTAAACACTTTCAATGCGGCTTCATTGTCAGGTACGAGACCGGACATCAGTGTCAGCCCCAGCCGCAACTCGGCAAGATCTGCTTCCGGAGTATCCGGGAAATTTGCAATGACCGCTTCCCAGGCTGCACTCCGATGCGGCTGCAACATGGCAACGGCATACTGTCGGATTGCTGAAGATTCTGTGGGAACAGTTTCTTCTGAAGACTTGTCTGATTTTGGAATCGTGATCGGCCGTTCCATGCGGCGTCCCGCGACAAACGAAATGGCAAGGAGAGCACACATGGCCAATCCCAGCTTTCGCAGGTCGGGACTTGAATGTAGTAACCGGGTCAAAAAATTGGATTCGCTCAAGAGTCGAGTATTGACCGGGATGGAATTCAGTTTCTGAAGGGCCGCTTCCAGTTCGTCGGGAGACTGAAATCTTTCGACAGGCTTTTTCTTCATCATCTGATGGATCACCTGGCAGATCTCGATCGGGAGATCGGCTCGTAGTGATCGCAGTGATTTTGGCTCTTCCTTCAGGTGTTGAACTGCCACCGTCACTGCATTCTTGCCTGGAAACGGTGGCTGCCCCGCGAACATGTGGTAGCAAGTGACTCCAAGTGAATACTGATCACTCCGGTAGTCCAGTTTTTCGCCCTGGATTTGTTCCGGGCTCATGTACCATGGTGTTCCCATGGTCGTGCCCACTTGTGTCAGATTCATCCGCGGGCTTGAGGGTTGATTCAGTTGAGCAAGTCCGAAGTCCGTGACCTTCGCTACTCCGGATCTTGTGACCATGATATTCTCGGGTTTGACGTCTCGATGAACGATGCCCGCCTCGGAAGCTGCTCTTAATGCGGAAGCGATCTGCTGCATCCATTTGAGCCCGGTGCCATAATCCGGATAGCCGTGTTTTTTCATCCACTGGGCCAGATTCAGGCCCGGGACGTACTCCTGCACGATATAGCTGATGTTACCTTCGCGGCCGGTCGTAATGATCTGCACGAGATTTGGATGACTAAGGCCGCCTGCCGCTCGAGCTTCCTGTTCAAAGCGTTTCAGAAGGACCTCGGTGCTGCCGGAGACGGAATTCTTCAGGACTTTGACGGCAACCTGTCGACCGAGAGATTTCTGTTCGGCCAGATACACGTCAGCCATGCCGCCACTTCCCAGGCGTCGCAGCAGCAGAAACTCTCCAATCTGAAGATTGCTGAGGTCTGCGGCCGGCTGTTCTGATGGATCCGACAGGTCCTGACTGGACATGAATTGGCCTCCGCGACAATCGCAACCAGATTCTGGGTAGAATGAACTTATTGAACTCAACAGCCCCCGCAGAGTTTGACGTCTCGGGGGCTGTTTGTCGCCTGTTCTAATCAGCAACCTCAGTCTGTTACTGAGCTGCTTTTTCTTTCTTAAGCTGCTTCAGAAATGCTGACATTTCTTCGACCGCACTTTCCGGTGCATCGCCAGCATTGTCAACAGCCTTTGTCTGAAGTTCAATGGCCCGATCCAGATCACCCTGCAGATGCAGCAGATGGGCCAGAGTGTCAAGAATCGTTCCGTTCTCCGGGTCGCTCTCAACGGCTTTTTCAGCGGCCGTTGTGGCTGCTGCGACGACTTCCTTAGGAATTTCTTTATCCTCCACCACAGCTTCGTAGATCTGCCACGACAGCTGATTCAGCATGGAAGAATCCGGCATCTCTGCTTCAATCATTGCCGTGACAGTCTTAACAACATCTTCATGAAGACCTTTGCTGAGCAGCAAGCTGACTCGCAGCATGCTGATCTGGGCCTTTTCCTGATCCGTCGCGTCTTTGCTGATTTCATCAAGTTCTGCCAGCCCCTCTTCGACATCATCGCCCTGGATTTTTGTTGCTGCAGAAGAAACCTTCACGCGGAACTTCAGCTGCTGATAAGCCAAGACGGTTTCCTCGTCACCTTCTGCATTTGCAATCGCATCATCAAGCAAAGTGAGAGCGCCTTCCGTATCGCCTTTGCGCATTTTCTGGCTGAGTTTCGCCATCAGCAGGTCGCGTTCCTGTTCTTTGCGAAACTCCTCCAGAAAGGCTTCTCGATCCCACTTGCCCGAAACAACTTCTGCCAGAGGCTCGTCCATGGACATTGGATGGCCGATCCATTCAATCAGTCCAGTCTTGCCAACAATGAAGCTGGTTGGAATGCCGTTCTGCCCGGCAGCTTCCATATAGTCTGTCTTTACAGATCCATCCGGGTCAGTCGTCAGGCAGTAAGCGCTCGTGAGTTCACCATACGTAACGGCTTCGGACTTCTTCTTTGGTGCTTCTTCTTCCTTGTCGTCCTCTGTTGCGTCTACGGCTGGCTTTTTCGCACCTCGCACAGGATTCTCCAGAAACTCGTTGACAGTTTCCAGATCTTCGTCGCTGATGCTGATAATCTGCACGCCCTTGCCCAGGAACTTGTTTTGAGTTTCTGCGAGATGCGGCATGCTGGCAATACAGGGACCGCACCACGTGGCCCAAAATTCGACCACATAGACTTTGTCGTCTTCAAATTCTGTTACAGGCTTGAACTTTCCATTGCCATCGCTGACCCAGTGTTCAACATCAATCGAAGGAGCCTTCGACCCGATGGTCAGCATTGGTCCGTCAGTTTCTTCTTCGGATTCCTTCTTTTCTTCATCCGCTGCAAATGACCACGCCGGAATTGGCGAACCACTGATGGCTGCCGCAAATGTGAAGAGTAAGGCCGCCTTTATCCAAAAGCGATTTGCCATAAAACGAGTTCCTTAAACTAAAAGATACGGCCGATTCGAATGTCCGTTTGTCAGACATTCGGATTCGCCATGTGAAAGACCAGCATTTCGAAATTGTTTTTATTTCGAATCTTGATTCCCCGGCGTCACTGGAACCACTTGTTCCAGAAGAGGGGGCCGGATTCTAAATGTACTGAACCACGTCCGATGAAGAATAGCGGACTTTGCGAGCCGCTGCATACTTGTCCTGGTTTGAGCGATAGCCAAGTGCACACGCGACAGTTGATGTGTATTCCCCACCACTAAGTCCGAGCAGTTCATCGACTTTATCTCGAACGATTCCTTCCATCGGGCATGCATCGATGCCCATCATCGCGGCGGTTTCGAGGAGAAATCCCAGAGCGATGTAACACTGCCTGGAGTTCCATTCGAGGTGACCGTTCTTCATCCCGGTTGTCTTTCCGAGGATCGCCTGTTTGTATCCGTCCAACGCCGAGACAGGCACGCCCTGAACGGAGGCACTGGTGTCAATAAACTTTTGGACGTAGTCTGGATCAGTCGTTTTTCGGGCGGCAATGACCACAAAGTGCGAACAGTCTCGCGGCTGACTCTGGCCCCAGGCGGCCTCGGGGAGTTGATCCTTGACCGACTGTGTCGTCACGACCATGAATTTCCATGGCTGAAGTCCAAAACTGCTGGGAGCGTGGATCATCGCTGTCTCCAGCGTTTTCCAATCGTCGGCAGAAATCTTTCTTGTTGCATCAAAAGCTTTTGTGGCATAACGCCAGGC
>CANHVD010000022.1 GCA_947463775.1 Planctomycetaceae bacterium
ATTCTGGTGGTGATGGTGACACTTCCCATGCGAGTGTTCATGCACAGAACTGGTGGCACCACCCACGCAGCAGGAATCTTCCATCAAAGAATGCAACCACGGTGCACTCGAAGGAAGAACCAACTGCCAGCAAGCCAGCATCAGTCCAAGGAATTGTGCAGAACCCCAACGCATAGTATGTCAGTGCAGCTTCACGAAAGAAATCGCATGTACGTCGTCTTAACGCGCCATATGCTAATGGTGCTTACGTCGCGGTCAAAGCTTAATGGGGGATGAATCCGGGATTTCAACCGGCAAATTACCTTTTTACATGTGGCGGAAACGAATCAAAGCGAAGTTGCGAAACGGAATCTGTTATTTGCTCTGTGCGACGGTCGCTTGGGGCGTCAGGTTTTTATGAACACAAGCAACTATTCGGCTCGCAAGCGTGTGGTTCAAAACAACTGCGATGATGACCAGCAAGCCCCGGAACGCGCGAGAATCCTGTCGGCCTAACCGTACTGAAGATTGTACGCCCTCTTGCGAACACCCCACTGGAGGATACAAATGCTGCAGTGTATGCTACGAGACCTCTTTATATACGCGTGGAACACCCGTCGCATTACCATGCATTTGCTAAGCACTACAAAGCCTTCCGGAGCAATTTCAATGCGGATTCCTCGAATCAGACTTTGTCGCTGCCTTGGTCTCCTTGCTATCTTTGCAGCGGTAAGTGTTTTTGGGCAGACTCCTGACAAGACTACGGACGCAGCCGCGATCTTCCGTCAAAGCGATCAGGATAGTGACAAGAGCTTGTCGAAAGCCGAGTATCAGACGCTGCGGGGTGAGTCGAAAGAAGTAGTTCGCGACTGGATCGTTTTTGATCTTAATGCAGACCAACTACTGTCTGAAACAGAGTTCCTGGCGATTCCTTCTGTTGGCGGAGTCTCCCGCGGTTCAATCCCGGATCCGTTTGCGGCAATGATTGATCGGTTGCTGGACGTGGTCAAGAAGCAAGCCACTGATAAGGCTGCAGATACAGACAAGATTGAATTCGCCCCGGGGATCTTTACGCAGAGTTTACGCCACGGGATTGAAGGTCAGGAGCTTTATGGAAATGCAGATCCCAATTCGGATGGTGTTGTCAGCATGGCTGAAGCTCGATCCTTTCTGGAAATTCAATTCGGCATCCGCCGCCCAGACAACGAACCGTTGCGATTTTCTGACGGACGCGTTGTCAATCACCATCTGTTCCAACACGCAGATGTCAATTCAGACGGGATGCTGGTGCGGACAGAATTCATAGAACGTTCCTACGGTGGTGCTAATGTTGCGGCTGAGTTCGAAAAGGCCGATGCCGACAAGAATGCAATTCTGGAATTGACGGAATGGTGTTCAATCGGAGGCCGCTGCGTGATTGATCCCGTGATCGAGTTTCTGCGGATGGATACGGATCTGGATGGATTTCTAAGTCCCGAGGAACACTCAACGGGAACGATCGAATGGAAGCAGCCACTCAGTAAGTTTATGTTTCCGGCGTTCGACAGCAATAAGGATGGCAAATTCTCCTTGAATGAATATCGCCAGACCCCCTGTATCAATGAGGTGGCTCATTGGTACGACCCGGTGAACGACGCAGATGCCGATGAAAAAATATCATTTGCAGAGTTTCAGTTCAGAGACAGCACTTGTCCCTTGCTCCGACGAATTTACTTCGGCCGGTTTGACCTCGACAGCAGCGGGACTCTGGAAACTACAGAGTATCCGTTCCGTGTTAAGCAGCACGATATCTTCTACGTTATGAATGAAGACGGCACGGACTGGAAGAAGCTGTTTGAATTCGAAGGCCATCACGCCTGTGGATCACCAACGGTGTCACCTGATGGAAAGCTGTTGGCGTTTGATTCGTGGATCGGAGCCAATCAGGGTGGCAGTGCTGTGTATGTGATGGATATTAACGGTGTGGAACCTCGACAGATCTGCCGAGGTATGATGCCATGCTGGTCGGCCGATGGCGAGACTTTAGCATTCTCAAATAGCTCACAGGGTTACAGCATCTGGCTGACGTCACTGGATGGAGAATCGAAGGAAGGATTGTCTCGAGGCTGGGGAGGCCAGATAAGTCCCGATGGGAAGCGGATCGCCTACCGGCTCAACGGAATCGAAGCGATGGAAATTGTTTCCGGCGATGTGACCCCGCTGCTGGATGGAGATGCAAATCCCTATCAGAGCATTTACTGGAACTCAGCCTGGTCGCCCGACGGGAAACGGTTGTGTTTCAAAGGAGTTAAAGAGGACGGCACGAACGAAGTTGCCTCCATCAGCACGAATGGTGAAGAGCCGGATCTGAAAATTCACTTCTCCGGCAAGATTAACATCAACGCCGACTTTGCATGGCACCCGAAAGGCGACCGCATTATCTTTGCCATGTCCTGCCCGGAACGCGGATTCGTGCAGCTTTATGAATTCAATCCCAGCACAGACGTCGCACCCAAGCTTGTCGAAGGACAGGATATTGCTCGCAACAATACCGACGCCTGCTGGACTCCGGATGGCAAGCGTCTCATCGTGATCAGTGGCGACTTTTAGATGGACAGCGCCATGTTTGAAGAGTCGGATTCGCCGAAGTTGCCTTTTGATTAATGTTTGCCGCGTGAACGAAGTCCCTTCTCCCCTCGCGAGAATGACGTCCCTTTTCCCCCTCGGTGGAGAAGGTGGCCGTTAGGCCGGATTAGGGAGGGGGGGGCTTTCTGAGAAGGCCGCGTGCTAAAACGGCCCCCTCACCCCGGCCCTCTCCCCCAATTTTTTGCGAGAAGGCTGCCATGTGACGCCACGCAGGATACGCAAAAAATGGGAGAGAGGGGGAGACATGGCGATGTCCAGCCAAGTCCCAAGACGAAAAGAATTCGGCGAGGACAGATGGCTGGCGTTGAGGCGAAATCTGCTCCTCACCGGGGCCTGCAAGTTCGGCCGCCCTGATCAAGACTGGGCACCGTGACTATTGAATTTGACCTTCTGCCTCGCCCCACTTACGCCAGCACGCCTTTGATTACATTGCCGAACACATCAGTCAGGCTTTCGTCTCGGCCCTGATGAAAATAGGTCAGTTTTTCGTGATCCAGTCCCATCAGGTGCAGGATCGTTGCGTGCAAGTCATGCAGATGAACGCGATCAACGACGGCTTCGAAGCCAAACTCATCTGTCTCGCCATAAGTGATACCGCCCTTCACGCCAGCTCCCGCGAGCCACATTGAGAAACCATAGGGATTATGATTTCGCCCGGGAGCATTCGGGCCTTCGCTGAATGGCATGCGTCCGAACTCACCGCCCCAGACAACCAGCGTTTCCTCCAGAAGTCCTCGTTCTTCAAGATCCGCCAGCAAAGCGGCAATCGGCTGATCCACTTCAGCTCCATGCCGGCCATGATTCTTCTCGATGCTTTCGTGAGCATCCCAGGTCTCTTCCAGATGACCGCCCCCCGAATACAACTGCACAAAGCGAACACCTCGTTCGACCAGTCGCCGAGCCACCAAACAGTTGCGACCAAACTCGTCCGTTGGTTGCTGACCAACGCCATACATCGTCAGCGTCTGCTCAGTCTCCTGAGTCAGATCAACCGCCTCAGGAGCTTCCGTCTGCATGCGATAGGCGAGTTCATACGAATTGATCCGCGAGGCCAGTTCATCGCCGCCTGGACGTTGAGCCAGATGCTTTTCGTTCAGCCTGGCCAGCAGATCGAGTTGTTCGCGTTGAACTTCGCGAGTCACATAGTCCGGACCTCGCAGGTCCAGAATCGGATCACCGACAGGACGAAAGAGGGTGCCCTGGTAAGCCGCCGACATAAAACCGCTTGACCAATTCGGCTGCCCGCTGATCGGGCCTCCGCGTTTATCAAGAATAACGACGTAGCCGGGCAGGCTCTGATTTTCTGTGCCAAGTCCATACACGCACCAGGAACCCAGTGACGGCCGACCAATAAACGTCTTGCCGGTATTCATTGCGACCAGCGCGGAACCGTGAGCATGGCTGTCGGTGTGACACGACTTGATGACCGCCAGTTTGTCGGCATGCTTGCGGACGTTTGGAAAGTAGTCCGAGACCAGCAAGCCGCTTTCACCGCCGGGATGGAACTTGCGAAATGCGGGGGTCAGGTAACCGACCTTGCGACCGCCGGAGTTGATATAATCTTTTCCGGCTGGTAGCGGCTTGCCCGCGTACTTTTCCAGCGATGGCTTGTAGTCGAACGTATCCACCTGGCTCGGCGCGCCGTTCATCATCAGGAAAATGCAGGCCTTCGCCTTCGTCGGAATCTGCGGGGGGCGAACGGCCAGAGGACCTTTGTTGTCGCTGGCGATGGCCTGTTGGCCAAAGAAGCCATCTCGATCCAGCAACGACGTCAATGCGAGGCCCGCGAATCCGCCGCCCATCTGCCAGACGAATTCGCGTCGAGAATTTCCGCAGGGAAACATCTTCATGGGGGATGGCCTCAACTGTGATTTTCAACGCGTCTGCACGCAGGGCCGCAAGCGGGAGCAATCAAGCTTCCGTTTCGTAGGGTGTGACAAGCGGAGCGCCGGCACACGATTTTTGCTGCCAATTGGTGTGCCCGCGCGATGCTTGTTATACCCTACGGCACTGTTTCGACTGAACGAATCTTCAGGCCACAGTCTACCAACCCGTCAGCTGATTTCGATGCCTCGGCGATGAAGTTTCTTCACCAGCTTCGCGACCAGAGCTGTCCAGCCAGTCTGATGGCTGGCTCCTAAACCGCGGCCATCTTCGCCATGGAAGTATTCATGGAACAATACCAGATCCTTAAAGTGAGGATCTTCGGCGTAACGCGGATCCTCGCCATGACACGGTCGATTTCCGTTTTCGTCCGGCAGGAACAGGCGAATCTGACGCCGCATCAGTTCTTCGGCGACCTGCCCCAGTGTCATCATGATCCCTGAACCCGTTGGGCATTCAACCTTGAAGTCTGCTCCGTAGAATTCATCGTAACGTTCAAGGGCTTCGATCAGCAGATAGTTCATAGGGAACCAAACCGGCCCACGCCAGTTACTGTTACCGCCGAACATGGACGAATCTGAATCCCCCGGCACATAGTTGACACGATGTTCCTCGCCGTTGGCATTGAATACAAAAGGATGCTTGTCGTGAATTCGCGAGAGCGAGCGAATGCCGTACGGTGACAGGAATTCGTTCTCGTCGAGCAAATACTTCAGCATTCTTTCCATGCGTTCGCGTGTTGGAATTGCCAGCAGACGCAGTCCGCGGGCCGGGCGAGTCGCGTCGGCTTCCTTGGACACCTGCATGAACGTAATGTTCTTGATGCGATCTTTGCGATGCTCCACGAACCAATCCATGCGGCGGCGGAAACCGGGCAGCTTCTGCAGCACAACGTCGCTCAGGATGATGGCAGTAAACAGCGGGATGATGCCGACCAGTGAGCGGACTCGCAGGGGAATATGTTCGCCGTTGTTATACAGATGGTCGTAGTAGAAACCATCCTGTTCATCCCACAGACCGACATCACTGATGGAATTCATCGCATCAGCAATTTCAATGTAGTGTTCGAAAAACTTGCTGGCCATGTCGGCGTAGGCAGGATTTTCGCTGGCCAGTTCCAGAGCCATAGTCAGCATTCGAGCGCAATAGAAACCCATCCACGCGGTGCCATCAGCCTGATGCAGGTGGCCACCGGTTGGCAAAGGCTTCGATCGATCGAACACGCCGATGTTGTCGAGCCCCAAAAAGCCTCCGCTGAAGACGTGCTTCCCCAGCAAATCTTTGCGATTCACCCACCACGTGAAATTTACCAATAGCTTTTGAAAGGTCCGCGCGAGGAATAAGCGGTCACGGCGTCCCGGCGGTCCGGTCTGTTTGTAAACTCGCCAGCATGCCCACGCATGAACCGGAGGATTCACGTCGCTGAAGTTCCACTCGTAAGCCGGAATCTGTCCGTTCGCGTGCATGTACCATTCGCGAAGGAACAGAATCAGTTGATCGCGAGCGAACTTATTATCGATGTCCGCCATGGGCACCATGTGAAACGCCAGGTCCCATGCGGCGTACCACGGATACTCCCACTTGTCCGGCATCGAGATAATGTCTCGATTGAACAGGTGTGGCCATTCGCTGTTGCGAATCGATTTGCGAGACTCAGGAGCTTTCGGAAAGTTCGGATCGCCGTTCAGCCAGTCTTCCACAACGTAGTTATAGAACTGTTTGGTCCACATCAGGCCTGAATACGCCTGGCGGAGAACTCTTCGCGATTCAGGCGGCAGACTTGTCGGGATTTTTGCATCGTAGAATGCGTCTGCTTCCGCCTTTCGATGCTCAAACGTCCGAGAAAACTCTTCGCCAAACACTGACTTCGGCGGACTGTTGTAGTCCCATAGTCGAAGTTGCAGCGTCACCTGTTCACCCGCTCGCAGGGTTACTCGATAATGCGCGGCGGCTTTGGTGCCGGTACACTTGGGATTCACTGCATCAACACGGCGGCCGATGATGTAGTCGTGGAAACCGTCCTTGAAATACTTGCCCGACAACGACGGATCGTGCAGATATTTCGGATTGGATTCGTTCTCTGTGAACAACCACGTCGGAGATTTCCCATCCGGAGCATGGTCGGCTGTAAAGACGAACTTCCCCAGCGTGGCGTGCTCCGCAAGAATTCGCCCGTGTTCATCCAGATGCATGTTGGGCTTCGGCCAACAGCCTTCATGTTCGCAGCCCCATGTCCACGTATTGCGAAACCAGAAGGTCGGCAGCACATGCAACGAAGCCAGCACAGGGCCTCGATTGGCAATCGTGATGCGAATCAGGACATCGTCCGGATTGTCCTTGGCATACTCCGCGAACACATCAAAGTAACGATTGCGTTCGAAGATTCCTGTGTCGACCAGTTCCAGTTCGGGCAATTGCCGACTGCGATGCTGATTCTCCGCCACAAGCCGCGCGTAGGGATATTCGAGTTGTGGATACTTGTACAACGCCTTCATGTAAGAATGAGTCGGCGTGGAATCCAGATAGTAGTACTCTTCCTTGACGTCTTCGCCGTGATTGCCTTCGTGGCCATTAACGCCAAAGAGTCGCTCTTTCAGAATCGGATCGCGACCATTCCACAGGGCCAGAGCAAAGCACAGGCGACATTGACGATCCGTGATACCCAGCAGACCATCTTCGCCCCAGCGATACGCACGGCCTCGCGCCTGATCGTGGGGGAACGATGCCCATGGCGAGCCGTCCGGCGAATAGTCTTCGCGGACCGTGCCCCATTGCCGTTCTGAGAGATATGGCCCCCAGCGCTTCCAGTTTGCATCTTCCGACCGCGCCTCTTCCTGTTCGAGGCGCACGAGTTCAGCCGTTTTCGTGGTAAGTTCGTTCATCAGGGTCAGTGCAGTTTTGGGATTTCCGGCAATTCGCACGGCTCTAGTTTGAGCCGCGGGAACGCGAGTTGTACCCGGAACATGACCCAATCGCACGAGTATGCGATGGAAATCCCACACACATCAGAATCCACAGCGCACGGATGTACGGTAAAGCGGCCTTTGAGCGATTTCAGACATATCTTTTCTCGCTGGGAGGGGCATTACTTACAGAGTTTTGCCTTCCCTGTGAACTCCTCGACGAGCTGCCTGTTGGTCATTGTTTCTGAACAGGCCTAAGGAAGTGCTCCGGCGGCTTCGAGTTCTTCCGCGCGTTTGCGGTGGTCGGTGGCCATTTGAGTATCGTTCATACCGAGATAAGCTTTCTCCAGCAATCGATGCAGCTCAGCACTTTTGGCGCGGTGCTGCAGTGACTGTGTCAGATCAGCAATCGCATCCGGCCAGCGTTCCATGGCTACATAAACTTCGCCGCGAGTCGACAACGCATCGGGATGATCGGGAAGCAGCGTCAAAGTTTCATTGGCCAACTGCAACGCTCGATCCTTCGAATCTCCACCGCCGCGAACAATCGCCGTTGCAAGGTTATTGAGGACCATCGGGTCGCGGCCGCGAGTCTGCAGATTGGCTTGTTCCAGCCATACTTTGGCTTTGTCACAGCGGTTCATCATCAACGCATGCATGCCAAGAAGATTCAGCACGGTCGCTCCATGAGTTCCCTCGAGCCGCAACTGCCGCAACATATCATCCGCACCGGAAGCTGCCGGGTGATCTGAAAGGCTCAGACGTGAAAGTCGGTCTATCGCCTGGTTCGCAGTCGCGGCACAGGCATAGGCATCGTCGAGCAGTGCGAGCAATTGGCTTGCATCGACCGCATGCAGCTCATCGGGCTTTAGTTCTCTCAGGTCTGCCGAGCGTGGGTCACCTTGATAACCAGTCAATTGATCAAACTCCGCGACGCACGCTTGACCATACAGGGCGGCAAGTTCCGGAGACTCGGGAATCGCACTGATCTCAGGGGCCTTTGCAAAGCGAGCCAGTTGAACCTTCGCTTCAGAAACTCGACCTGCCACCAGCAATGCTTGCGCGAGTCTGGAATTCCCCGTGATGTCATCCGGAGCTTCGGCGAGCTTCGCCCTTGCTTCGGAGATCAGTGTCTCAAGCAGTTGCGTGGCTTCACTGGATGATCCGTTCTTCAGCTTCAGCCGGGCCAGGTCGAGTCGAAGTTCTGGCTGTGCTTCGGCAGCGGGAGTCAGCACTTCGATCGTAGCAGCCTCGTCTCCGGCAGCCAGCAAAAGCTCACCCAGCAACACACGAGCTGCCACCGAATCCGGCGTCTTTTCGACGGCCTCTTCCCAGTATTCGATCGCCGGCTTCAGCGAATCTGCAGAAAACGTCGCCCCCATCGCCTGAAGTCTGGCCAGCATTTGTACTGAGGTAAAATGTGAGGGATCTCGCTGAAGTGCCTGAACAACCACTGGAACGACCGCATCGCGATTCAGTCCGGAGGAACTGAGACGCCCCTCCACCTGCCGCAGGTCAAAATCGTTGAGTGCTCGACGCAGGAGCGGATCATCTTTCTGCTGCAGACCCGCCAGAAGCAACTCCCGAGCCTGAACGTCCTGCTGGGCCACCATCAGTGTTTCCGCAAGGGCAATACGAGTCTTTACGCTGGAGCGATCTGCCGACAACTGCTTCGTGAAATGTTCGAGGGCGAGTTGCGTGGATTTGGCAATGTCCAGAGAGTCACGTTTCAACTGTTTTCGAAGTTTTGCCAGAGGCAGATGGTGTTCAGGAGCAATCTCAGCGGCTTCCGTCAGGGAACGCTCCGCTAGTTTCCATTCCTTACGATCTGCATAGAGCTGAGCCAACAGCAGGTGAGCCTGCAAGTTCCTGGCAGAAAGGCTTAATACATGTTTCAGGTGCTGCTCAATCTGTTCACCGGACAATGGCCAGATCGGCTTTGGCTGGACGGCCTGAGTCGCCAGCCACAAATGAGCTTCGGCGTACCCGGGACGATTCTCGGGAGCCAGCCCCACGATCTGACTGACACCCTCTGCTGGCTTTCCATGACTCAGCATAAATTGAGCAAGCCGAAAACGATAAGCAGGCTCGGAAGGACGCAGGCTGCCGAGCGCTCGCAAATAGGTTTCCTGTCGAGCGGTCTCTTTTGTCTCGACAGCGTTGTTGAATGCCTCTTCATACTGAGCCAGGATTGGATCTGCAGACGAATGCCGCTGCCACGACACGAGAATTCCTGCCACCACGGTTAACAGCAGAAATGGCGTACCTGCCAGCAAGTTGCTTTTGGACCGCGAGAACAGCCACGATTCCATTCCACCCGAAAAAAATTGAAACCACAAAAGCGGGCTCAAGAGAGCCGTTGCCGTAGGCTTTTCCCTGTGGTCTGTTTCAGTCACTCGACTGTCCAAAAGTTCCGGTGCCTGAGTCAAGGAATACCTTGGATCAGCCACGGGCAGCACCGTGAAGACTTTGTTCCAGACCGCAATCAACGGGTTGAAGTACAGACTTCCACCGCCGTGACGTCGCACATCCAGCAGCGGGTCAAAAAGAAATTCCAGCAGACGGTCCGCGCTCATTAGCATGGCTGCGGCGAGACCGAGGCAAATGTATCCGAGGGTATCGTGTGGCCATCCTGTCGAAAGATCAGTTCCGTTGACTTCCCAGGCGACAGCGATCGTGACGACACGAAGAATGTTCATCATTCCGGACAGAACCAGTCCGAAGGTCAGCAGGCATAAGCCATGAATCAATGAACGTCTTTTCAGGCAGAAGACTAAAGCCGCGAGAAACAGAATCGTAAACAATGACTGGACACCACTGCAGGCTTCTTCAACCAGAAAGCTCTTGCCCGGGAAACTGAGAACATTACCTTCACGATAATGCAACATTCCTGTTCGATGCAGAATCCCACTGGCGACAGAAGTGGTCACACGCTGGAGCCACATGATGACAGGTTCGTCGTAGTTCAGCGGCAACCTGATCGAGACGACGGACAGAGCGGCAAGGTAGAACAACGATCGATTATATCCGTCTTCCTGACTGGCCAGGCACCACGCTGTCAGACAGCAGAAGAGCCCAACAGCGAAGAACCATGGTGAGAACAGCACACTGCCGGCCACCACGCAGACAAAATCGAACGCAATTAATGCCTTCGTCAGCCAGTTCCAGCATTCCGGTTGTACACTTTTTCGGGTCGCGAACAGGACAACAAACGCAATGATCGCAAAAGGATAGAACTGGTAGTGTTGGCGCGGCCATAACTCAACAAAGTAGCGAAACACCATTGGCAAGTGGATTGCGATCAGGAACGCAAACCACCTGCGAGAAATAAGGAATTGACAGATTTCTTTGGCGATTCGAGCGAACACTGAAAAATCCCGGGGCGAGGCGCGAATTACAGTCCATTAATCTTCAGGGAAATGATCCCTTGCCTACGTTAACATTCGCAATCATAAATGTCGCAATTCCTTCCAGCCAAACGAATAACCTGCGGATCGTGACGCAGAAAACACTCATTTTCCCCGACCTGGCTCCCTGTTGATGAGATGGCAAGGTCGCTCGTTGACTTTTGCTCAGTAGACTGCCACCCTCTCGCCCAGTTCTTTGCGCGAGAAAGGTCTTCCCGCGAGATCGGTATGGCCCGATTCTTGGTAATTCAGCGGGAGATTTCGCTTTTGACCGTGAAGACCTTGTCTCGAACTGTATCCGGGTAAAATTTCTGGCCTGACGCCGAGAATTTGCCCGGTAACCCACAAAACACGTCCATGGTGGTGCAACGCCATGCTAAACCCCGATCATGCTTTCAGTCTTAATGTTCTCTCAGAATTGATGTACGTATGCTCCTGAGAATTACAAATCTCAGAACTCCTGTTGAACTGCCCGAGCACGAATTGCCCGGTGAAGTTGCTAACCGTCTGGATGTTCCGCTGGCTGATCTTCAGGGACTGAAGATTCTGCGCAAGAGCATGGATGCGCGGAACCGGTTTCGACTGGAGTATGTTTACTCGCTCAGTCTGACGATTGCGGATGCGGATATTGATCGGTTTCGCCACGGTTATGGAATTGATGTGGCCGAGTGGGAAGCTCCGGAATTCGAACATCCAGTTCCAGGAGATCAGCCGCTGCCGCATCGCCCGGTCATTGTCGGCTCCGGTCCGGCCGGTTTGCTGGCGGGCTACTTTCTGGCTCTGGAGGGTTACCGACCTCTGATTATCGAACGAGGTCAGGCGGTGAAAGAACGCGTGCCTGCGATTCGAAAATTCGATTCGGGCGGTGAACACGATAACGAAAACAATTATCTGTTCGGCGAAGGTGGAGCAGGTTGCTTCAGCGATGGAAAACTCACCTGCCGCATTACCGGTCCGGATGTCGACTGGGTGTTGCAGAGCTTTGTTGATTGCGGCGGTCGATCGTCGCTCGTTTATGAGCACCGTCCCCATCTTGGCAGTAACAAGCTGCCCATGATTTGTCGCAACTATCGACGGAAGATCGAGGAACTCGGGGGCGAGTATCGCTTCGGCTGTCGAATGGAGGGCATGAGGTTCGAAAATGGCCGTTTGGCCGGAATTGAAACCTCGTCGGGATTTATTCCAACCTCAGTCTGCGTGCTGGCGATCGGCCATAGTGCTCGCGACACCTACGAAATGTTGCTGGAGACTGGCTTACCGTTGCAGCAGAAAGCATTTCAGCTTGGATTACGTATTGAGCAGCCGCAGGAAGTTGTCAATGCCCGGAAGTATGGTCGCGATGAATATTTGACTCTGCTTGGTGCGGCGGATTATTCGATTGTCGCGAAAGGCCAGAAGGATCTTTTCACGTTCTGCATGTGCGCGGGCGGGGTTGTGATTCCCAGCGTGTCTGAGCCGAACATGTATTGTTCAAATGGCATGAGCAACTCCCGTCACGATTCGACGTTTGCCAACAGTGGTCTCGTCGTCACCCTGGAGCCTCATGAATTTGGCAGTTCGCATCCCCTGGCCGGGGTGCATGTGCAGCGGCAATATGAATCCCTCGCCTTTCAACTGACCGGAGGCGACTATAAAGCGCCCGTTCAACGAGCCAGCGATTTCCTCGCGAACCGCACACCGTCACCGAACGAACACTTGCCGTCGTCTTATGAACGAGGAACCTCCGCGAGAAATCTGTCTGCCGTTTTGCCGCCGCCAATCCTGAAGGCAATGATGGCAGGCTTACCGATCATGGATCATCAGTGGAAAGGTCAGTACCTCAAAGACGCAGTGCTCGCCGGGCCGGAGATGCGCGGCAGTTCGCCGGTACGCATTGATCGAGATCACCAGACGATGGAGATTCCGGCAATGCCGGGAGTCTATCCAATCGGCGAAGGAGCCGGCTATGCAGGCGGAATTGTCACCGCCGCCGTCGATGGCTTGCGTGCCGCAAAGAAGATTGTTGCTCGCTATCGTTGCACAGAAGATGCATAGGCGGTGAGTTGCAGGGCCTGCGAATTCGGAATGGCTGTGACTTCTGCGGCGTAGAGTTCGCCAACAACGCAAGAAGCGAGCTCACCAGAATTCGTCACAGCACGGCTGCTTATCCCTCAACGCGGCACCGATTGTGTCACAGCCGACTTGATCGCTAAAGTATTCCCCGTGTCGAATCGTTTCCGTCAGCCGGGGGATTAGCGCTGTGTTCGTTTGTGACAGATTTCAAAGCCGTTCGCTCGTTGCGGCCGTGATGACGTTGATGATGCATGGCGTGGTACTCCTTTTCGTTCAGGAGTTGTCCGCTGCAGAACCGAAGCGGCCGAACATCCTGTTCTTTTTTGCCGACGACTGGGGACGCTACGCCAGCATTTATGCTGATGCGAATGGAGCCGGCGGCATCAACGATGTGGTGCAGACTCCGAATTTCGATCGGATAGCACGGACTGGTGTTCTCTTCCGCAATGCTCATGTGAATGCTCCGTCGTGTACGCCTTGTCGCAGTTCTTTGTTGTCCGGTCAGTATTTCTGGCGAACTGGTCGCGGGGCGATTCTGCGAGGAGCAGTTTGGGATGAAACGATTCCGGCTTATCCGTTGCTTCTGAAAGATGCTGGTTATCACATCGGAAAAACGTATAAGGTTTGGAGTCCAGGCTCGCCCGCTGACGCACCATACGGAGGGCAGACGTTTTCTTATCAGAAATCTGGTGGTCGCTTCAATCAGTTTTCTCAGAACGTGACGAAGCTGATTGGTCAGGGAGTGAAACCTGACGATGCCAAAGAGGAGCTCTATAGTGAGATTCGGGGCAACTTTGCAGCCTTCCTGGAAGCTCGTCCAGCCGATCAGCCGTTTTGTTATTGGTTTGGTCCCACCAACGTGCATCGTTCATGGACGAAAGGCAGTGGTAAGAATCTGTGGGGCATAGATCCCGATCAGTTGAAAGGTAAGATGCCGCCTTATCTTCCGGATGTCCCTGAGGTACGAGAAGACCTGGCCGATTACTTCGGAGAAATTGCCGCGTGGGATGCCGGCATTGGAGTCCTGGTGAAGCAACTGGAAGAATCCGGCGAGCTTGAAAACACTTTGATTGTGATCAGCGGCGACCATGGTGCCCCCGGGTTTCCTCATGGCAAGTGCAATCTCTACGGCTTTGGGACTGGCGTTTCACTGGCCATCAGTGGTCCGGGTGTGAATGGCGGACGAATTGTCGATGACTTTGTTAATCTGACGGATCTGGCACCCACGTTTCTGGAAGCAGGGAGCGTGCCGGTTCCGGAGGTCATGACCGGACGCAGTTTGTGGCCTGTATTAAAGTCCGAGGAAAGCGGTCTCGTCGATCCTGAACGCTCGTGGGTTGTGACTGGCCGTGAACGGCATGTCGAAATTGCTCGCGCGGATTACAGTCCTTATCCACAACGAGCGATTCATACGGCCGACCATCTGCTGATCGTCAATTTTCGTCCTGAGCGCTGGCCGCTGGGTGATCCTTATCGGCTGGACGGAGATGATGTTCCTACAGCAGAAGAGATCATAAATTCAACTCGAGTGACTCATCCTGATGAAGACGCAGGTCCGACAAAAGCGTGGCTCGTCGGAGTCAGAAACTCACCGGAGTGGAAGTCGCACTACGACTGGGTTTATGGCAAGCGTCCGAAGTATGAACTCTACGATCGCCGCAAGGATCCTCATGAAACGAACAACGTTGCGGAAGACCCCGAGTATGCTGAAGTGAAGGCCGCTTTGGAGAAGCAACTTATCGCAGAGCTGAAACGGACCGGGGATCCTCGCATGATCGACGACGGCGTCTATTTTGAAACGCCCCCTCTGGCCGGCCCGTTGTCAGATGAAGCGACGTTTTGGGAAAAGCCGGCGAAGAAGAAACGCTGAAATCTGCCATGTGCCACACAACGGATGAGAATGCGTTTCGCTCCGATCGCGATGCGGTCTTTAAAATGAGCTACAGCATCCCGGGCTGGTGCTGTTCCTGCGTCGGCCAAGTGGTTATCGACCGGGTCATTCAGGAGTCTGGGATCTGTGACCGTTATCACAAAGGCAGGGGCAGTGTCTCGGCAAGGGATTTCCGACACCGCCCTGAACAACACTCAAGTTGAAACTGGCCCAATAGCTTTCTGGCGCCCAATGCAGCGGTTGTTTAACACAACTCGATGGTTACATGTCCAAGTGATGTTCAAAAGAAAAAGCCTGAACTCTTTATGAGCCCAGGCTTTTCTTTTATTCGACGCTTATCTTACTGACAGACTCAGCGGAGTCCGAACATCAATTACTCCATCTCAGCCGTCAACCAGCCGTCGGCCAATTGGATGTTTGTAATCGTCACCGGAAGAGTTTTATCTCCAGCGGCCTGAAGGTCGACGGTTGGGCTAAGTTCCTTGCGGACAATTCGTCGAGCAAGAACTCGCTTGATCTGAACCGATCGCGTTGGGCGTCCGGTCACTGCAATGTTGCCTGGTTCGATAACAACTTTGCCGTTCTGGAGAGACATCGCGATTGGAATCGTTACGGTCTCTTCAGGAATTTCTTCTTTGCCTTCCTGGCGGATCCCGGTTCGCAGTGACAGAATAATCTGACCATTATCGAAGCGAACTCGAATCGGGTCCGTCTTGCTGAACAGGAAGATCGTCGGCGGTTCAGCTTCTTCGCCTTCGGCTGGCGGAGTAGGCTCACCATTGGTCAATTTGATTTCACGCTGGAAGAGATCGCTCAGGGCGGCTTCCAGTTCAGTTACGAAATCCTTCTCTGGAACTGCACGTCCCTGGAATCCCAGAGCATCGATGGCATTGTTGAGTGCCGACTGATGAATCTGAGCGGCAGCACCTTTGGCAACCAGTGCCGCTGGAGGCTGAACTGAACCACCCAGTCGAGCCACACCAATCGTGCGAGAGCTGACGGCAATGTGAGTGTTGCTGGAGCGAGCACTGATGCTGTCCGGAGCAACGCCGCGGCGTTCCAGAGAATCGAGCATCTTCGTCAGCGTTTCGTTGCCGGTCGAAAATTGCTTATCTGTTTCAGACTGGAACTTCGGCAACGCTTCATCTCGCAGACGGCTGGCGGTGAGAGCTTCGCTTTGTGGCTTGCTTTCAGCGATCTTCTGAGCAGCCATCTTCCGTACGATGCCGCGAATGATCGGGATTCCATCGTATTCGGTTGCCAAACCAACAGTGCGGCTGTTTGTGTCAACGTTAAAGCTGGCTCCTGTGGCGTTCACATGTCGACCATCGAAATGGACTGATCGATTCATCCAGAAATAATGGTTGCCGTTCGTCCAGACGGTTGCAGGACTCTTCTGAGCCTTCGTATTGGACTGAGTGTTTCCATTGACATTCAGATCAAAAGCGGCCGTGTTCTGCGACGGTCGGATGTCGGCTCGTACGTCGACAGTTGTGGTCTGTGATCCTGTGACCCATGCGCCCATGATACAGTCTGCAATACAGCCGCTCTCGGTGCGGTAGTCTGAGATCAAACGCGACAGCAGATCTTCTGAAACTGTAAAGTGGACGTTGTGATTGAAGTAGTTTTCATTAACGACAGGCCGAATGACTTCGGACGCTGCGGGAAAGCGGCTCCGCAGGGAACGCCATGCGGTGCGAGTACTCTCGGCATCCTTTGCAAGTGCGTTCTTCTCCCACGCAAAAATCGAAGTCAACAGCACGTTGATCTGTGCATTCAAAGCTGCGCGGACGGCTGCTTCATCGCCACTGACTGAGCTTGCAGCCAATGAGGTCTCAAGAGCAGCTTTCAGTTTCTGAAGTGCTGGTCGAGTCAAAAACAGGAGTTGATCACTGTTGAGGGTGTCACCAGGAGACAAATTGGCGAGTACTTGTTTCTTCATCGCGTCGTCAGCGCTTCCGGCCTTAAGTTCTGCCAGATGCAGGTATGTGACCCAACCGGCACCATTTGTCATTGCCGTGAGCATTGTCTCTGCAGCAACGACAGCTTCCGTCAGCTTGTCGGCCGTTGCATCCTGAGAAGCGGTCAGATCGCCTGTTTCACCAGCCAGTAACGCGGCCTGCATCAAAGCAGTGCGACGCAGCAAATGCCGCTTCATTGTTTCGAGCGGAAGTGTGCTGCCATTGATTTTTCCGGCTGCTTCCGCCAGTTCAGTTGCAGCAACCTTACGAGCATCGGCAGGCTGAGTGGCATCGAAAAGAATCGCCAGCTTTGGATTCAACGACTTGGCGAGTTCGGCATCAATCGCTTCCAAGGACTCTGCTGAGAGGTCATCCGGAATCGTCAGGGCAGTTTCGACAACCGCCTGAGTTTCTTCCTGAGTCGCCTGAAGTGCAGTAGGCGATGACGCAGAGATGGCCAGCATCGCGGCAGCCAGCGATAGAACGCCCAACGCTCGCTGAATCGATCGTTTGTGCAGTCCCAAGAACATGATCACTTTCCTTTTACAACTTGCCTGCAACGGCAATCTGCTGACGACACACATCCTGTATCGTCGAGAACATTTGGCAGATTGTGAATTTGCAGACCAACAATGAAAATCCATACAACTGCGCATCTTCTCATTGTTGCTGCAGAATTCCCAATCTATCCATGTCGTTTTTTCGGACAATTCACCGCACTGGGAAGTTCTTACCAAACACAAAGGCCCGCTTCTGGAAAATGCTGCCTTTTTTGGGGTTCATCATGGTCCGTAGGGGAAAGTCAAAATGCGGAAAGGCAGGTTTTAAAACCGGGCGACTCAGTTCGACGATGCCGGAATCCACAGACGTGGCCTGTCGCACGCCTCGTGTCTCGAGCCCACTCCAACTTCAAGGGGGTCTGTCTCGAAGCGTGTCGCTTGAGTGAAGAGTGTCCCACGAACTGATAAGGCAACGCGGAAAAAACAGATTCAGACCACGTCCGTAAATGGGTGGTCATCTGAGAAACTGCCGACGGTAATTCCGTGGCGTGTTGTCTATATTCGAGTTCTTTTCCGGCGTCTAACGCGTGTACCAAACATCGCCGGATCTGAGATAGAAACTCGGTCCAGATACGATCGTGCCTCTTTCGATCGAGAACAGGAAGGAGCCAACACCGAATGACTGCCTGCAGATCACGGTGTCAGCCCACGTTCTCGGGAAGACGTACAACTCTGATTGAGCGATGTCTGTCGTTGAATCTGCGTCCCGGGAGAACCATTCATAGGTAACGGGTTCAGAGATTTTCAGGGCTGCAAGGAATGTCTCGCGATCCTTTATGAGTCGCGAAGCGGCTCGAATTGGCCAGTGTATCCACCACATCGCAAACGCGAAGAGTGCCACAAGTGTGATAAGTGACCAACACCTGAACAGCGATTTCACCATGTCAATGATTTCAGAATAGGTCTTCAGCCAGACACCTACTGCTGTGTCGCGGCGTAGATTCCGGCCGCAGCAGCCAGTCCGAGGATCACGGCGAACATGATCTTCCAGACGCTGTATGGTCGCTCGCCCTGAACTTCTCCTGTTGCTGCATTAATGAAGACCTGGAAAGTCTTGCCATTAAAGCGGTATGCCAAAAGCCATACGGGTAGCAGCAGATGCTTGTAGGTGATCGCGTCGTATTGGCTTTTTACACTGCTGACCATTTGCGTGTCGCCGCCGATTCGCTGATGAACTTCAGATAGAATCGCCGCATCGATGCGATCTCGACCTTCTTTAAAGCAGGCGTCGAGTTCTATGTCGTAAGTTCGAGCCATCAAGCCGGCCAGCATCTGCTGATTAAATGGCACCACTTTAAGCAGCGGCCATGGTTCCAGAGCCAGCATGTAATCTCGGCGCAGGCCTGTATTGGCAAGTACCAGCACATCATCAAAGAATCGCTGAAACGATCCACTGGCAGGATACCAGCGAGTTCTTCGTTCGGTGCGTCGATTCTTTCCGTCTCCCACCGTGACGTAGTAGTGCTCCCCACGCTGACCTGAATACGCGGTGGATGTCATCGAATCAAATGTGTAGTACGACAGATAGATGCCGTTAAATCGGCCGTCCGCTCCTTCCTTGGAAAATCGGTTCGGTGCAAACCAGCGTGAACGCACCCACTGCTGCAGATTGCGTCGTGCATCATCTTTGTCTATCTGAAACGGCAGGACACCATCGACCGGGATGCGATGCTCCTCGCACTTGTGAGCATTCTCAAGTTGCACCGGTGATGCACAATAGGGGCAGAGCGTGCTGGTTAACGTTCCATAGAATTCGACATTGCCACCACAGGACTCGCACCGCAGTTCGCGATGAGTTTCCTCGGTCGTTGCAATGGATGGATCTTCATCGACCTTCCGATCCCGTGCCTCTTCTCGCCATTGCCGGAGTTGTTCCAGCATGGCATGGAAATCCTGCTCCCCAAGGACCTCGTCGCCGGATGTTTCAATCTCTTTGACGTGACCGCAATACGGGCATTTCAGAGACTGTTCGCCAATATGGAACTCGAGGTCTGCCCCGCATGATTCACACGGGAACACTCGCCCCTCACCGGAGTCAAACGTGCGTCCCACTTCACCGGTCCGCACGTCTCGACGATGAATATCCAGCGGGCCATTAGGGTCGGTCTCATACGGCAGATCCGCAGAGTCATCCTGTGAGTCTGTTTCAAGCGGCATGAAAGAATTGACCCGATGAGTAGTCTGATAAAGTCACTGGAAACAACAGATTCTGACACGCGTGAGCGATCAGAAATCCAAGCCGAACGCGATGGCAGAAGAAAAGGCCTCGATAAGACCTCAAGAATTGAGTGGGAACCGATAGCAACCAATGTTTCAGTGCCCTGTCATCCGCTGATATGTAGGTTGGACATTCTTGTCCGACGGGGTTTCGATCGGCAAGAATGCCCATCGTACCCCCCAAACACATCTGGACGCGGCACAAGCCTCGTTCACTACTGGTTCCCAAACTCTTCCTGATCCAATTATGGAGCTGGCATCGGAGGAGGGGCTGGCGGTCCAAAGGCACCAGCCAGTTGAGGCACCTGACCAGCGGCTGCCCAACTCGCCATACCGGCCGTCCAGACCAATGTTGCCGGTGTGATTTGTCCTGCAGCAATCGCGGAAGCGACCTGTTCCGCGCCGTAAGGTCCCTGCGATTGTCCGTTCATCGC
>CANHVD010000023.1 GCA_947463775.1 Planctomycetaceae bacterium
CTCTCAACTTAACAAGCAGGCGAAACCAGGAAGTGGTCGCCAGAAAAAGGTCCTTTGACTTCTGCCGACAGTGTCAAAACTAACCTGTGCAGAACAGTAAACAGTATATCGGGACATTGTGCCCACACGCATCCGGAAGTCAAAGGCGTTGATGTACTTTGAACATCACCGAACTCTTTCTCGGCCGACAGGCTTCCAATACGCGAACAGAGCACAGTTCACTTGAGCAGCGATTGAGTTTTACACACCCGCGCTTAGGTGATCGGATCGTCCATTTTTGTTGGCATGTCTTTAATGGAAGGCTGATGCTTGTGGTCTCTGTGTTTCTCTTTGTGCTTATGGACCTGGTGCTCCATCTTGTGAAGGCATTTATCGAATGTTGCACTCGCGTCTTCGCCTTCAACATGGGCCACAATCGTGTGGAAACCATCTATTTCTACCAGCATTTCCACGTCAACCCGAGGGCCTTCAAACTCCAGAGTGACGTCGATTTCGCTGACCGTGTTCAGGTAGCGAAGAAGTTTCTCCGCTTTTTGAGTGATGTGCTCTCGCAGTTCCGGTCGGATACTGCCGTGTCGACAGGTGATAGCAACCTGCATTCCAGATTTCCTTCAATTCAGTGAAACGTTCGATAGGTGTATCGAAGGTGGGGAATCCCCGAATTTTCCAATCAGGCTTCGCCGCTGATGCCTGCTCGTAAGGCAATCATAACACCGCGAATGAATCGGAGGGGCCGATTCTAGAAGGAAGAGCCAGACAGGAAAAGCGGTTCATCGGGGTTCTTCGGCCGAAGAATCAAACTTCAGAGGCAAAATCCGTGAATCCTGACGCCTTCCAATGATCGCGTGACCAGTCGAGGCTGTTCGGGGCTCGCTGTGCCGTGAATCATGGGGGTGCGGTGAACCCGGACTTAAAAGGGCCACCGAGATTTCGCACTTGCCGCCCCGGAGTTGTTCACTTTGACGATTTGGCCGATTGGCGAGTGTTCGCTTTCCTGTTCAAACACGATCCCGAGTGTCGGCTTTCAGCACGTCGATTTGAAGGACTTTGATGGAATCGCCTAACTGCAACGGACTGCTGCCGCCCATTAAATACGAACATCCCAGTCGGATTTCTGAGGGCCAGCTTCCGGAATCATTAACCGTAATGCTCAGCATCTCTGCTTGATTGCGTGTTCCAGTCTGCTCGCTTCACGCCTGAGGAGAGGTGACACTCGGGCTCATTGTCGTCGGTTTTGGTTTTTGGCGACTGATTAGGCGTGCGATGGCTTCTTTTGCATCCATCACGAGGCTGAAACCTGCCGGAATCAGCACGAGTGTGAAGAACGTGGAGACGATCATTCCGCCAAGAACTACTGCCCCGAGTCCCTGATAGAGTTCGCTGCCGGCACCGACACTCCACACCCATGCGCCGTCGGCCCATACCGGAAGTGGAACAACCAAAGGAAACATTCCGAGCACCGTTGAAAGGGTACTCATCAGGATTGGTCGCATACGAGTTCGCACGGTTTCGCACACGGCGTCGACCGAATTCATCCCCTCTTCTCGCATGTAGTTGAGTCCCTGATGCACGATCAGGATCGCATTGTTAACCACCGTTCCGATCAGGATCACAAATCCCAACATGGTGAGCATGTCGAGAGGCTGGAAGACAAACTGATTCATAATCTTCAGACCGCCAAGACCTCCCACAAGTGCCAGAGCGACGCTGATCATGACCACCAGCGGATAGAGAAACGACTCAAACAGTGCTGCCATCAACAGATATGTCAAAAGCAGAGCAAGCAAAAGGTTCCATTTGAGGTCATACCACGTATCTGCCAGTTTATCTGCGGTGCCGGCCAGCCGGACCTGATACACCCCACTCTGGAATCGCGGAGACTGCATCAGCACACTACGAACTTTCTCATCCACCGTTTTCATCGCCGTTTCCAGCGGGACTCCCGGGGCGGGCTTAAGCTGGATGGTGATGGAACGTGATCGTTCAATGTGGTTAACCTGTTCCGGGCCGCGGCTCAGCACAACGTCCGCCACTGAAGACAGTCGCACTGTTTCGCCGGACGGAGTTCGGATCGGAAGGTTCTCTATGTCATGTGAATGGCTGGTATAATCTGCATCACCACAGATCACGAGATCAATTCGTCGACCTTCATGCCAGTAGTCGCCCGCAAATGCACCGTCGACAAGAGCATTGACGCCGTAACCGAGGGATTGCGATGTCACTCCCAGTTCAGCCGCCTTCTCCAGCTTTGGAATAATATGGACTTCCGGGCTGGACAGATCCAGTCCCGGAATCGGACGTAATTGATTTCCCTGATCCATTGGGAACTGCGCCATGCAGAGCCCAAAGGCCTTCTGTGCTTCCTCAACCAGTCCCTCCAGATCCGGGCCTGTGATATCAATATCGATAGTTCGTCCACCGCTTAATCCACTGTCGAACAGGCTTGACTGACTCACGATGGGAATGACCCCGGGCTGCGAACCTGCCGCCTTGGCAAGGATTGGAATCAGTTCTGCCGCGCGAAGTTCGTCAACGGCTTTCGCTCCCAGGAACAACATTCGTCCCCGAGCCACGAAAAAGAAGTCATTGATTCGTGGTGAACCCGGAGGAGCATCTTCTGCCCAATAAGGGGTCAGCTGTCGTTCGATTCCTTCTCCCAGTTCGATCATTTTGTCGATGTTGTATCCCGGGGGCGGAAGCAGGATCGCAATGATCAGATTGCGGTTTCCTGTTGGCAGATATTCGGTATCCGGCCACAACAAAATACTGCTCCAGACTGATCCCAGACAGAACAGCACCACGACCAGAAGCCGCCAGAACCAACTGCCACGAGCCGACATCATCCTGCGCATCGCGCCGGCGAATAGTTCATTCATCCAGTGGCTGACTCGAACAAGTCCGAACAGTCCGGAGAAGCCATAGCTGGTATCGTATTCCAGGCTGGCAGATTTCTGATTCTTCAGGAGCCAGCAGGCCGCCGCAGGAATCACGGTGACACTCACCAGCATTGAAATACCCACGGAGCACGCAATTGCAATCGAGATGTCTCTAAAGAGTTGTCCGGCCTGACCCTCGACAAAGATCACCGGAACGAACACCACGATCATCGCCAATGTTGCTGCAAGTACCGCTCCCCAGACTTCCTGAGTTCCCTGCAGCGCGGCTTCGCGAGGTGACTTGCCCATCTGAAAGTGTCGATAAATGTTTTCGAGAACGGTGATGGCATTGTCGGCCACCATCCCGACAGCAAACGCCATCCCGGCAAGACTGATGACATTGATGCTTCTTCCGAAAATCTTAACGAACATAAATGTTGCGATCACGCTGATCGGGATCGACAGGCCGATGATGATTACCGAACGCACGCTCTTCAGAAACAGCAGCAGGATCAGGACCGCCAGCGCTCCGCCGGAGTAGACATTGCTTTCAACGAGGGCCGTGGCTGAATCCAGGTACAAGGTCTGATCGTAGACCTGTTCCATATACAGGCCTTTGGTAGCCAGAATTCCAAGGTTCAGTTCCTCGCAAGCAATACGGAGGTTATTACCGTAGATTCGTGTGCACTCACCCAGCTCAAGCAGAGTGATCTCCCCGTCTTTGTTCAGGTCCAGATCCTCGCGAGGCGGCCCCATGACTTCTTTGATGTTTGTATTGGGGGCCTGCTGAGCATTCACGGCAAGGGCATTGAGTCCCATCTGACGCACGACACCGTCAGGTTTCTTGTAGGCGACGCCAACTGTTGCCACGTCACGAACTCGCACAGGTGAATTGTCACGGTTAACGATAATCGTGTCTTCGACCTGTTCGGGTGTCTGAAATTGTCCGAGTGTTCGAACGACATTCCGCTGCCGACCTTCGGGAATATCCCCGGCTGAAGTATTCTGGTTTTGTGCGATCAACGCCGTGCGGAGTTGATCGATTGTCACGCCAAAAGCTGCCAATCGAGTTGGATTTACTTCAACGCGGAACTCCTGTTCCTGGCCACCGAACACATTCCCGTTGGCAACGCCCGGGACTCGCTCGAAGACTGCCTCAATGTACTCTTCGGCAAACTTTCGCATGAGCGCGGGATTGTTGCGGCCCATCGTGAAAGTCTTCAGTACAGGATACTGATCGGCCAACAGATTCAGCATAGGTAGATTGATCGGCTTCGTGCCCTCCATCAACGGGGTCAGCGGTTCCTTTAATGCGGGATCCTGGGCGATCAGGTTGTTGAGATCTTCGCGGGTGGGCGGGATAGGCTTCAGAATAAACCAGGCAATCGCGTTGACATTTGCATTTACCGTTGAGATCACCGGCTCTCGAGCATCGTCCGGATAATTGGGAACCTGATTGAGCTTCTCTGCGACTCTAGCCCGAGCATCGGCGATATCGGTTCCGACTGCGAAACGCATGGTGATGGTTCCCATCGAGTCCGAGCTTTCGCTTTTGAACTCGTCCATTCCCTCCACGCTTTTGAGCTGTTCTTCCTGCTCATCAATGATCTCACGTTCCACCTCCTGAGCACTGGCACCAGGCCAGAGTGTCGTAATCGTCAGCTCTGGTTCGGTAACATCCGGCGTCAGCTGGACCGGCGTTGCGAGATACGCGATGACACCAAACAGAAGCGACAGAATCACTCCAACGGTGAGTTTCACCGGGTTCTCGATGGAGAATTTGATGAGGTCCATAGTTTATTCGTCGCTGTGGTAAGAGCTTGAGCCAGAATCAGCAGGGCGGCCGTGTTATTCCATGATCTGCACTGTCTGAAATGCTCGAAGCCGTTCCGCCCCTTCGGTCACTACCTGCTGGTTGGCCGCGAGGCCTTCACCGATCACCTGGATCGAAGTGCCGGAACTGACGCCGGTTGTTACGAGCACCTGGCGAACGCTTGTAGGTTTACCCTCAGAGGCTGGATTGATCACGTACACGAATGATCCGCGTGAGGTTCGAACGAGTGAGTCCTTTGGCACTAAAACGGCATCAACATTCTGACCGCTGAATTTTGCCTCAGCCATCATGCCCTCACGAAGAGCAGGAGTTGGAGTTGTCGTCGACGTGTCGATCTTGTTATCGATCCGAATGATGACCGGGAAGCTGCGAGAGCCATCTTCCCAATTGCTTCTGGGAACAACAGACGCGACTTCACCTTCCCAGTCACTTGCCAGCCCGTTGCGAGATCCGGCTCCCTGAATACCAAGAACTACTGGACGGCCTGGCGTAATCTGATCGATGTACTGTTGATCAATCTGGACTTCAACTTCGACTTCATCCAGCTTTGCCAGTGTCAGTATCGGTGCTCCTTTGGAAAGCCATTGACCGATGTAGGTATGTTCCTCAACCACGAATCCATCAAATGGTGCTTTGGTCAGGCGTTTTTCACGTTCGGCCTTCAGGAAGGCGACGTGTTTTTCCTGAGCCTCAACTCGTGCCATGGCCTGCTGAACAGTTTCTTGTCGAGGTGAAGAAATTCTGGCCAGCACTGCGGCAGCGGCGAGCCGATTCTGCTCGGCCGAGTCGACATTATCCTGAGCATCTTTTACCTCCGTCGGATTGGCCGCGCCACGCTTGCTGAGCGCCAGCATCTCGTCCAGGCGTCGCGTGGCATTGGCAAACATCACTTCCGCAGCTTGCTTTCGAGCTCGCGCTTCGTCCTGATCTTCTTTACGGGGCGATTTGATCTCTTCGAGCTCAGCGCGCCGTTCTGTCAGGATCGCTTCCTGTTCGGCAATGTCCAGGTCCGTTGACTCCATCCTGAGTTTGGAAAGCAAAGTGCCCTTAGTTACGAAAGCCCCGATTTCGAGTGGAAACTCTTCAACGATGCCATCGGATCCTGATGCCACAATGCTGGAGTGTCGAGGTTGTACATTTCCTAAGGCACGAAACTCGGGAGCGATGTTTTCCTGACGAATTACGGCCACTTTGACCAGGGCTGGTGGCGGTCCGGTATTTCCAACTGGCGGCGACCCCGCTTTGGTTTCAGCGGCGGCTGTTTCTCCGGCAACCTGCGTCGGTGACTGTGAACATCCGGCAGGAAGCAGGCAAAGGCCGGCCATCAATACGAAGACAAACCTGTGTGGATTGAAGTTTCTCATGTAATCTGGATCGGCAGGCAAGGGCGGGGCTATATGAATTTGACTGTGCAGGGTAGCCACATCTTACAGGTTGTCGCCAGAAAGTGTTTCTGGTTTCACCGATTTCCCTTTGGAGGGTGAGCCGCGATCAATAGTTCAGTTCCCGAAGATCGGGACAATGATGCAATTTGGCATCATTTTGCGTGTTCATTCAAATTTAGCTTAATCCGCTTTTCTCAACTGCTCTGTTACGTCGCGGGCTACAGCAAAAATGACACCCTCTTCTGGAATGGATTTAGCTGTCCATTCGAATCGCCGCCATGATCCGAACTCGGTCTGATATCGATTCTGAAACTGGACGACCGGCCGACCTTCCAGCAGTTGTCCCATGACTCCGATCGTGTCAGCGCGATCGTCAGGGTGAACGAAGTCAAGAAATGGCCGCGACAGCAATGACTTTTCGTTGTAACCCAGAACTCGGGAGAAATTGGAATTCACTCTCCGAAAGTAACCATCGAGTCCGGCGATGCAGAACAGGTCAAGACTCAGATCAAAGAATCGTTTCAGGTCTGTTTCCGCACGCTGCAACATGGACTCGAGGTACATCGTCAGTTCTTTAGCCACAATGCCCGCATGAGCAGGGCGGAGGTGCACTTCGGGAGCAAGGCAGTTGCGAGCCAATCTGATCAGAACGCCATCAGCTTCGCATTCCGAAAGTTTCTGATAAGTTAAACTCAGATCACCCTGTGCCGCGCGGAAGCAGACATCAATCAAACTTCGACCGCAATGAGGTGGATGCCCCGTCAGAATTTCACACAGAATTCCTCCAAGTCCAAATACATCCGAACGAACATCAGTGCACTGACCGCGTGCCTGTTCGGGAGACATGTAGGCCGGTGTTCCCCAGATGGTTCCGGCAGGAGCTTCCGCCTGAAGCGTCTGGGAAGCCAGTCGTTCGGCCGCGGTGAGGATTGTTGATCATGATTTGAGTGCTCCGGTGACTGGAATGTCACAAAGCTCTGTTGAGGCTCGGGCAAGGCCCCAGTCCATGAGATGCACCTCGCCGAATTCACCGACCATGATATTGGACGGTTTGATGTCGAGATGAATGATTCCTCGTGAGTGTGTGTAGGAAAGAGTCTGGCAGACCTGTTCAAAGACTTTTAGCAATCGTGGAAGATCATCCTGTGTCGATTTGCGTTCTGCCAGCAATTCAGAAAGAGTCCGTCCCTGAGCCAGTTTCATGGCGAAGTACGGGCGCTGATCCCACGATAATCCAGTTTCATAAATTGGTATGATGCCGGGATGCTGCAGTCGACCGGTGATACGTGCTTCGTACGTAAACTGTTGATGAAGGTGAAGTTTGCCTTTATGGACCTTTCGCAGCAGCTTAACAGCAACGCTACGATCAAGTTCCAGGTCACGTGCTTTGAGAATGATTCCCATACCGCCTCGAGAGATCTCAGACTCAAGCCGGAATTTTCCTAGTTGCCGATTTGTCAGTTCAGACGAGTGTTCCTGATCCATGGCAAGACTTGCCGGGTTGATAGGAGCTGTCTTTTCAAGGCTCGCTGCTTCAAGTTGCGCCAGCAACTCCTCGGGAATATCAAACGGAAGTTCCTCGCCTTGTTCTTTGGATTCTTCCGATAGAAGAAAATGCTTTGCTGTTGTCCGAGGGCGCTCGCTGTTGTGCGAGCAGTCCGGTGTGTCCGTTGCACGCGGCGATGCTGAGAGATTATCTCTTCTCATTTCGGCCCGCCTTCGCTGAACTGCAGCGACGTTGCGAGGTGTCGGAAACAACCATTCACGCGTACTGTAGCACACGGCTTGCTGATCGCCTGTCTCTGCGCTGTCCGCGGCAAGATTACACCAGCAGTTGGAGCGGAATTCAAGTCGCAGTCCACGAATCAGGACGATTTTGCCTCAGGCATCAAAGCACTTTACGAATGCCGGACAGGCGTCGATCTGCTTCATGGCGCAGTCAAAACTCAAACTCGGAGTCTCAAACAGATATGCAGCAGTTATCCGTATTCGTTGAAGACGAACGGCAGATTCATTTTCTGCAGAGGGCACAGAATGAAGAAAACTATTTCTGGGTCAACAAATCAGCAGCCAGTTCGAGATGCTGTTCGATCTCTTCATGCGGTCTTCTGCGTTGAGAAGGTGGTAGTAGAGGAGTGTACTTGTCGAGGAAGCCTTCGACAGCGTCTCCGGGCATCGGCTTCGAATAAAGATAGCCCTGGGCGTGCGTCGATCCCATTTCGAATAGCAGTCGTTGCTGTTCCGGAGTTTCAACACCTTCGGCCACAACATCAAGATTCAGGCTCTGCGCCAGGGCAATAATCGTGCGCACGATTTCTCGTGTTTCGGTGCAGGTGTGCATGTTGCTGACGAACGACTTGTCAATTTTCAGCAGGTCCAACGGCAGTCGATGCAGATAAGCGAGTGACGAGTAGCCCGTTCCGAAGTCATCGATTCCGATGCGAATTCCGGCGTCGCGAAGTTCACTGATGATCTGTTGGACGAGTTCCGGATTCTGCATCAGAGTACTCTCGGTCACTTCGATCTTCAGCATTCTTGGGTCAATTCCCGCCCTTGCAACGGTCATCAGCAAATCGTTTCGGAACAGTGGCTGCCCGAATTCTCCTGATGAACAGTTGACGGTAACGCTGACAAGATCATCGATCGCACGGTTGCGATTCCATTCCTGAACCTGATCGCAGGCCAGTTCAAGAACAATTCGTCCGAGGCGACCGATGAGACCAAGTGACTCAATGACGGGCACGAAGACATCTGGTCCGACTCGTTCGCCGCGCGGATGTTTCCATCGACACAGGGCCTCGAATCCTTCAACTCTGCCAGTCGCCAGTCGAACGATTGGCTGGTACTCAAGGTAGAACTGATGACTTTTGATAGCCTGACGCAGATCACATTCAAGTGCCAGCCTGGCAGAAGCAACTGTTTGCATCTCCGGATCAAAAATGCGATAGCCACCTCGGCCGCCAGTCTTGGCGTAGTACATAGCCGTGTCCGCTTCGCGGATTGCATCGGCAGCTGATTTGCCATCACCACCACCAAAAGCAATGCCGATGCTGACCCCGACGGCGACTTCATGAACACCCACCGCGAAGGGCTCAGAGAGAGCTGCGATGAGGCGTTCTGCGACTATTTCTGCGTCAATGTGGTTTTGCAGACAATGCAGCAGGACCGTGAATTCGTCTCCACCGTGTCGTGCGACGGACCATTTCGTGCGATTTCTGGCCACGACATCCGTCTGACGCAAACAGCTTTCCAGTTTCTTGGCAACACTGCATAGCAGCAGGTCGCCAGCATCATGGCCCAGACTGTCGTTGACCAGTTTAAAGTTGTCGAGGTCCAGAAACAAAATGGCAGAGAAGCCGAAGGTTGCCTGATCAAGATGCAGGACTCGATTCAATTGCTCTTCAAACAGCAGACGGTTCGGCAAGCCGGTCAGAACATCTCGAACTTTCCCCTCGGTAACGTCGGCGAGGGAACCAGCGAGACGTCGAGGTATACCGTTTGCGTCGGACTGAACAACTCCGCTGCACAGCATCCAGCGGAAAGTGCCGTCGCGATGACGCATCCGAATTTCTGTCTCGAAGCGACCATGCTCCAGTGAACTGCGGCTCCCGAGCAATTCGGTGAACTGTTCGCGATCTTCGACATGGATGCGTTCGAACCAGGAGTCCACCGAAGAATCCAGTTCGTTGTCGCTGTAGCCCAGCATCTCTTTCCAGCGTGCCGAAAGAAAGATCTGTCGTTGAGCAACATCCCAGTCCCAGAGACCTATCCGGGAACCTTGCGCCGCGAGTGCATATCGTTCCTGACTACGTTTCAGTTCAGAGAGGGCGCGGCTGAGCTTTAGCTGAAGAGAAACGCGAGCCAGCGTAATCTGCGGGTCAAGTGGCTTTGTGAGGTAGTCATTGGCCCCTTCGGTGAAGGCTCGAACAACATTCTCCCCTTCAGCTTCGGCCGTAACCATAATGACGGGCAGCGCGCCGTCAGGATATCGAGAGCGAATTGATTTCAGGACATCAAATCCGCTCATGCCGGACATGATGACATCCAGCAGAACCAGATCAGGTAATTGTTCTTCGAGACGCTCAAGTGCGGCTTCGCCACTATCGGCAGTGAGAACATCATGCCCATTGCGTGACAGCATGCGGCTCAGGATCTCTCGATTGATTCGCTCGTCATCAACCACAAGCACCAATGCGCGTTCACCTGGCAATGACACTGCGCCATGAGCGGGCGACTTGTCTGCGAGCTTAGCAGGTGGTTGTTGTCCGGTTAACTGCACGGGATCGTCCTGCTGACGCGACCAGAGTGAGGGGAGCGAATTTTTCAACTCAGTGGGAACACTTCAATCTCCGAATCGACGTGCCCGACGGTCTTCAATCTTAGGTCGCAAAATTTCAACGTGCGTACAGTGAAGAACGTTTTGGGGCAATCACCTACTGCGGCTGTCGATCTGTCATCCACAAAAGACGCACATTCCGTGCTAATCGCTACAACCTGTCCGGTGAATTCGCGTCGCATAATCCCGCTGAGCGTGTTGGGAGGCGTGGTTATCAGTTGGAATTTGGGCCGAATGAAACAAAAAACGCTGCAATCAGCAAGTGCACAACACATTTGTCATGTTGGTTCTCTTTGATCGAATGCCAATGTCTGCGAAGAGATCCTGCCGTTCACTACAGTGATATTAATCTCGTCGGGGATCCCGTACTTGTTGTTCAACGGTTTGCTGAAAGGCGATCCGGGGCCTTTGTTTCGAGTAGCGTGCTCCATGCTGAATCTGATCCTGCAATGGAATCTTGACGTAATCGCATTTGCAGTCCTGACGCTTGTTGGGGTATTGCTGGCTGATCACTATTTTTTCAGTCGTTCGTTCGACAAAAGGCAGCGTGGCGCTCTCAGAAGCTCAGCGATGATTCTGATCTGCGGCAGCGTTTATCTCGCGATACGTTGTGGAGAAACGGAGCGCGCGCAATTGCGCAGTTCGATTGACGGATATGCGACTGGCTACGCCGATGAAATGCGTGAGCACGGTCACTCTAAGATTTCCGAGTTCACGCCGGCAGACGATCCGACCTACCTGCTGCTGCTGAACAAAGAAGTGAAGTGGTTGAGTTTGAGTAAAACCGTTGATGATGTTTACACGATCAGACGCAGCAAGGATGGGAATCTGCGGCTGCTTGTGGATTCTGAGACAGACTATAACAACAACGGAACTATCGACGATCTTCGCGAACAGCGAACACGGATTGGGGAGATCTACGAGGACCCCTCGCCACTTGTTCTAGCCGCACTTTGCAGTGATTCTCCCGGCACATACTTTGACGATGTGCCATACTCTGATCGCTGGGGGACTTGGGTTAGTTCTTACGCTCCGATTTTCGATCAGCACGGACAGCCTGATGGAATCGTCGGTGTTGATTTTGATGGCTTCGAGTGGGTTGCGTCGATTCTTTGGGCTCGGTCTGCGGTCCTTGGATTTGCGATGACGCTGCTGCTGACGGTCATGGGTAGCAGTAGCACTGTGGGAGTGATGCAGGCCGAGTTGAGGCAACGGGCGAAGTTGAGTCGCGAGCTAAGAAAACAAGCAGAATCGCTGAGTGATCTGAATGCTGAGCTGATAGTCGCTCGTGATGCGGCGGAGCAGGGAAGTCGAGCTAAGAGTGAGTTTCTGGCGAACATGAGTCATGAAATTCGGACTCCGATGAATGGCATCCTGGGGCTGACGGAACTGTTGCTGCAGACCCCGATTTCCACAGAACAAAGAAGAAACCTTGAGTTGGTTGTGTCGTCGGGGGAAGCTCTGATGACTGTTTTGAATGACATTCTCGACTTCTCCAAGATCGAAGCCAACATGCTTCAGATCGACAAAACTGAGTTTGAACCTCGCGAAGTCGTCGGTAATGCGATGAAGCTGTTGGGTTTGCGGGCGGAGCAAAGAGGGCTGGAATTGACCTGCAGATTCCTGCCTACAGTGCCGCGTTATTTGCTGGGTGACGCAGGAAGAATTCGTCAGGTACTGGTCAACCTGGTCGGCAATGCCATCAAGTTTACGCATCATGGTGAAGTTGCAGTGACTGTTGCCGATGTCACAACAGAGGAGAATCGCCGCGAATTGGAATTCTCAGTTCGAGATACGGGTATTGGCATCCCGCTGGAGCGACAGGAATCCATCTTCGAAGCTTTCGTTCAGGCTGACGGAAGCACAACGCGACACTACGGTGGCACAGGCCTGGGGCTTGCGATCTGTACTCGACTTGTGGATCTGATGGGCGGTCGAATTCGCGTCCGGAGTCTACCCGGAACAGGAAGTACGTTCTCGTTCCGAATACCGCTTGATGAAGCCACGAAGGAGATTGCAAATTCACCGGATCAGAAGTGCGATTCCCTGCCTCGACAACGAGTTCTTGTCGTTGATGACAATCCAACTAACCGTCTCATCCTGCAGGAGATTCTGACAGTCTGGCGAATGGATGTAGAAACTGTCGATCAGGGAAGGCTGGTTCGCGAAAGACTTGAGGCGGCCGACCGATCCGGCAATCAATTCAGCCTTGTTCTGCTGGACGTTCATATGCCGGGAATGGATGGATTTGCAGTCGCTGAAATGATCGCCAGTCTGTCTTGCGCACGCGACACGAGAGTGATCCTGTTGAGTTCGTCCGATGCGGCTCACCACCGTGGTCGTCTTAAGAGCGCAAATATCTGTGCTTATCTGACTAAGCCGGTGAAGCAGTCCGAGTTGCTGGAGACGATTCTTGCGCTGGATGCAGCCGTTGAGGAAGTGTCGACCACTCCGGTCGCGGCCGAACAGGTTTTGCAGGTTCAGGGATCGCGAGGTCGACTACTGGTTGTCGAAGATAATTTTGTCAACCAGCAACTGATGATGAGAGTGCTTGCCAAGGACGGATTCGAGGTCACGATTGCTGCCGATGGCAGTGAAGCCGTGCGAGTTCTCAATACCGAAACGTTCGACGCCGTCCTTATGGATTGTCAGATGCCGACAATGGATGGTTACGAGGCAACGCGGTTGATTCGAAAGGCAGAACGGAAAGCAAGGGCAGGGCATCGCCTGCCGATTCTTGCACTGACGGCCAATGCAATGGCCGGAGATCGGGAGAAATGTTTATTCTGCGGGATGGATGATTTTGTAACGAAACCGATTTCCTTTGCCGGGTTGTACGGAACGTTGTCTCACTATCTGCAGTTGCCGTTGCCTTTGCAGTTGGAACCAGAGCCTGAGGCGAATTCAGTTCTTCTGAACGATAACAGCGAACCGACTGACAAAGAATTGAATGCAGTGGTTGCGGCAGAAGTAGCTTCTGCCTGGTCTGTTGCCGATCTGCCCGTCAATGCTTCCTCTGATGCAATTCTGAACCGTAAAGAACTGATGAGCCGTGTCGGTGGCGATCAGGAACTGATCGAGATTCTGGCTGGTGCTTTCCGCGACGATGCCCCTCGACACATTGCCGCATTTAGTAATGCCCTCGCTGCTGACGACGCTCAGGCTGCAAAGAAAGTCGCTCACACCATCAAGGGCTGTGCTGGGAATCTCGCCGGGACTCGCCTGCGGGATTATGCAAAGACCCTCGAACTTTCCGTGGCGTCATGCAATCTTGATGAGGCAAAGCAGGCCTTGCCACGACTGGAAGATGAGATAAATGCGCTCCTCGATCAGCTTGAGCAGATGGCCTCATCGTTCCAGAACGCCTGAATGAATCCATTTCCGTTTTGGACCTATGGCAGACGTTTCAGCTTTCCAGGATTGGGCAAACCAGAATAATCGTCCTGAAAAGAAGAGAATCGACGCGAACCTTGCGCACATTGCGTGTCGACAGTTGAATTCATGACGATGACTTGGCACTATTCCGTGCTATCAGCACAGCGAGACTCGTTTCTTTGTGTTGAGTTGGCATCAGCAGCGAGAGTGGCGAAATTGGCAGACGCGCTGGATTTAGGATCCTGTGCCTTAAACGGCGTGGGGGTTCAACTCCCCCCTCTCGCATTTGATTGATACGCTGAATGCATTCGAAGCCCGGCCAAATTTCTGGCCGGGTTTCTTCATTCATGGATTGACAGGCGACTATGCTTTCCGCCCTGAAGAACCAGGCAGCCTTCTTTCGCCAATTTCGACAGCGGTTTGAAACGACCGGCGCTATTGCTCCCAGCAGTCGATTTCTGGCACGATCCATGACTAGTTTTCTGGCTGCACGAAATCCATCGACGCCGGTACGTATGCTTGAGATTGGACCGGGTACAGGGCCGGTAACAGAAGCGATCGTAAAACTTCTTCAGCCTCACGATGTTTTTGATCTGGTTGAGCTGAATGAAGAGTTCGTCGCAATCCTGAGGTCTCGGTTTGAGAACGAGACCGAATGGCAGCGAGTTCGTGCCCAGGCGACAATTCACCAGCTGCCGGTGCAGGACTTCGCTGCACAGGAACCCTACGACTTTGTGATCTCCGGACTTCCTCTGAATAACTTTCCGGCAGAACTGGTGACTTCAATTACCGATACCTACTTCCGGTTGTTGAAGCCTGGTGGAGTTCTCAGCTATTTCGAATACATGTACGTGAGGCCCGTTCGAAAGATTGTCACGCGCGGCGCAGAAAGAATTCGGATCAGTTCGATTGATGAGACACTACAAGCACATTGCGACCGCTGTCGCATCCGCCGAGACAATGTCTGGCTGAATGTGCCGCCAGCGTGGGTTCAGCACCTTCGCAAGCCGCTAGAGGTTCGTTGATAGCCGCCCGCATACTAGAGTTCATGGTGCGTTGAGGAGTGGTGTGGATTCGTTGCGTGCACGGGCGATGAATGTCTATGCCACGCACCCAGCTTAAAGTTCAGGAGAACTTCCCGAGCCTTATCACCGTCTTCCAGGTTCTCCAACTCAACCGTTTTTTTGTTGAGGAAGTTGCTATAGCCAGGCAGTTTGAGCAGATTGCCACCGGACGCATCAAAGAAACCCATCTCCCAGTCGTGGAACGATCTGTGGTCGATCTCGAAACGGGCAATCAGCATGATCTTGTGATGACGTTTGTCGGCCGCGATTCGCTGGTAGGTGGCTTCTACAACGTCATTTTCGCCCTCCAGGACCTGGAGAAACGTACCATCCTCGTAAAGCAACATGCCGGTGATGGCGTCACGGTCGTTATTGCGTCGCGCGGTCAGCAGCAGATTCTGTAGTTCTGCGGGAGAGAACTTCGTCTTCGCTTCGCTGGTATAGATCATCTGTAACATTCGAAGGCCTCATTGTCGTTCCTCGGAAAGACAAGTCACACAAGGTTACCTCTCAGAAGCTCACTGCATGAGAGAACTGAGAACCTGTGGTTTCCAATGAACGAAGTCTCTGAAGAATCTGACGATTATGCAGACTCAATTTACGTGGCAGAATTGCCCGTGACTGCGTCGGCAGAAAGTCTGCGGGAACCGGGGAGAAACGCACCCGGATCTTCACTTATCCAGAGCACGGGTGATTCCTACCAAAGCCGATGCAGGCCTTCCGTCTTTCGTGGAATCTCATGAAGGTAATCAATCAGTTCCTGCCAGTCGCTTTCGTCAATGGAATCGAACGTGGCTTTCACAGCGCGCTGATCGTTCGTAACGCAACTCGCAATTTTCGGATGGAACGTTGCCCAGTGATCATTCTGATCCGGAGCCGGTTCGTACACTGCAACTCCCACAACACGTTGATTCTTCCGAGGCGGGCCATCGCACATTTTGTGAATTGGCTGACGTAGAATTCGAACCGCCGGATAGCTGCCGTCGCCGGTCGTCAGATCAGTGCAGAATGCGACCAATTGATGTTCAACGGAGATGATTATCCCCGGTAACGCGCAGCCGTTCATGAAGTGTTCGCGGACCCGGGTCCAATACAACCACATGAGGATTCCGCTCAGGATTGCGAAGACCAGCATAGCCGTGGAAACAATAGCCCCGAGGCTAAAAAGAGTGGTCGCGACGATCCAGATCGTGGGCCAGCGAGGAAAAGAACTCCAGTACTTCAGAATGTTGACTCGAACACCGCCCGGATTTGAGGCCTGAGTATCGTTGTCGAGCGTGATGGATTTCGTCGATCGTGGAGCCGCTTTTCGTTCTGCCTCTTCTTCAAACGGTCGCCGGGTTCGCCGGGCTGGCTGTGGCGCTGCAATCTGAACGTCTTCGACGTCTATGATTTCTTCGCTGGGTACGGACACGGGTTCTTTGCAGCCCGGGCATCGGATGCGTCGCCCGGCAAGGTCGTCGGCGACTCGAGTTGGGCGGCCACAATGCGGGCACTGAAATGAAATAGGCATGGTCAGTCTGTCAGAGGTCGAGGGACATGATATCGCTTCAGTTTTCGATCCAGAGTTGATCGCTCGATTCCCAGGATCTGAGCGGATTTTGACTTATTCCACCCGGTGTGTTCCAGGGTTTTCAGGATATGTTCCTGTTCAATATCAGCCATTGAAACTTCGCGATACTCTCCGGGAGTACCACGATCAATGACCGGGGCAGCAGGACGACTGCCCAGGCTGGACAACTGAATGTCGGAAACACGAACGACTTCGTTTCGACAGAGAATTACGGTTCTTTCGATCGTGTTCTGAAGCTCTCGAACATTGCCCGGCCAGTTGTATTCCCTCAGGATCTGCATCGCTTCGTCTGTGAAGCCCTTGATGACGCGTCCGGTTTTCTCGACAAACTTCTTTAGGAAAGCGTTGGCCAGTAATTCAATATCATCTCGACGTTCGCGAAGCGGGCTGGCCGTGATCTCAGCCACCTGCAGGCGAAAATAGAGGTCTTTACGGAAGTCGCCATCTTCGACGGCTTCTTCGAGATCTCGATTCGTGGCGGCCACGATGCGAACATTCACCTGGATCGGTTTGCGGCCACCAATACGTTCGAACGCATAGCCCTCCAGAACTCGCAGGAACTTTGCCTGAATCGAAGGACTCATTTCGCCGACTTCATCAAGGAATAACGTTCCGCCATCAGCTTGTTCGAATCGACCGATTTTGCGATCCACCGCGCCGGTAAAGGCACCTTTTTCGTGGCCGAACAGTTCACTCTCCAGAAGACTTTCATTCAACGCCGCACAATTGATGCAGACAAAAGGTGCATCTTTCCGTGGGCTAAGCGAATGAATACTCCGTGCGATCAGTTCTTTTCCACAGCCGCTCTCACCACGAATTAAAACATTGGCGTGAGTTTCTGCGATCAGCGAGATACGTTCCTTCAGCTCTGTCATGCTGGCGGTTTCGCCGATCAGGTTTTGTTCCTGTGACAATTGAGAACGAAGAGATTCGTTAACACTGCGAGCCTGAGCCAGGCCGGTTTGAAGCGAGTCGCGTTCGTGAAGGTGCCCGAGTGAAACGGCGAGCTGATTGGCCACTGCGAGTGTAAATTCGAGATCATGTTTATCCAGCGGATTGTCAGGATTCGTCGAGTACAGATGAATCAATCCGAGAACGCGTTCGGCTGAGGTGATCGGCGCACAGATGACACTGAGAGCCTTCATTTCTCCGAGGCTGTCAAACACGGACAACTGACGATCATCACCAACGTCGCGCGCGAGGATGGCTTCGCGGCGAGAGAGAACAACGCGGGAAAGGTTGTCGGAGACTCTTCTATAGGGCAGATCTTTCAAGCTGTGATAGGCGACAACCTGAAGGTCAGATGGCATTGGCGGGCCGCTGGCTTCCTGCGACGCAAGCAGAATAGCGGAGATACTGGCAACCGTTTCACGGGCGAGGCTGACCAGGACAACATCGGTCAGTTGCTGCCGAGTTTTGGCGGCCCCCATTTCAAGTCCAAGTCCATACAGCTTGGCCAGCTCAGCACCATAATTGAGGGCACTTCCTGAGGCAGCGCCCGGGGACAGGAATTCAGGTTTCGCCGTTCGATGCAGAATGCTGGGCTCGCGTTCATGGCTGACGGCCGTTTGCGTCGGCGACGTGGCCCGCTCACCGGGTGCCCCTGGCAATCCGGGCGGAGAAACCGGCGCTGATTCCAGGCTTGTAGTAAATGCCAGTCGACATTCACCGATGCTGATCACATCACCCGACTGCAACGTGAAATCGCCTGAGACGGTCTTTCCGCGAACGCTCGTGCCGTTCCGGCTCTTCAGATCACGCAGGCGCCATTCACCGTCGGAGAAGAAGATCTCGCAGTGATTTCGGCTGCTGGCATCATCTTCAAGGACAATCCGATTTGTTGCCGAGCGACCGATCGTGGTCACGTGGCCCTGACGCAACCGTACTACGTCACGCCAACTGGCTCCATCCCAGGTAAGAATAAAAGCGTACTCGTCATGACCTGAGCTGGGAGATGTCACGTTGTGGCTCGTAAAAAGATATGCGGTTGGGAACCAACGGAAACGGAAGGCATGAGAATGTTATTTGGAACGGCTAACAACATCGGGACTGGCTCCCGCAGAGATCCCGGAATCATGGAGAAAAGCCACCGCCGATGGTGCCTGTCCCGGTTTTGTCAGGGCCTCTTATTCATGAATGCCGGAAGTCCAGTAAGATTAGCCAGCTACTCCTTTAACTATGAACACGAGGAAGCTCGCAGCCTTCCTCTACAATTGCAGCTTCCAGCACCGCCAGTTCCTGCAGTCGCTGGTTGACGGAGTGATCATCGGAGAATTGCTTTGCGAGACGAACATAGGTTGCATGATGCCGTGCTTCAGACTCGTACAGGCTGCCGTAAAATGCCTGTAGTGCAGGATCTTCCAGATGATCTCTCAGAAGCACAAATCTTTCACAACTGCGAGCTTCAATCAACGCTGCGACCAGCAGGCGATCGACAGCTCGCTGTGGTTCCTGACGCCGAACCAGTTCCTTGAGTTTCCGTCCGTAAGTTCCGGGCTTGAGTCGCAGAAAACGAATGCCGCGGTCTCTCAGCAGTTTTCGAACGAGTTCAAAATGGTCCAGTTCTTCTCGAACGATTTCTGTCATTTCATGGCAGAGATCTTCATTTTCGACGTAGTCGAACATGAGATCCATGGCCGTTGAGGCGGCCTTCTGTTCGCAGTGCGCGTGGTCAATAAGGACATCTGCGAGGTGTTGTTTCACCTGTAGAAGCCACCGGTCGGGCGATGTTGAGTGAAGATGCAGCATGCTCTGTAGTGTAGTTTCGGACGGACCGCTTCTCCAGACTTTGCAGCATGATTTGCCGTCGACGACGGTAATCTTGTTCCGCTTCGCAGTCTTTAGTTCCTGCTATTTACCAGGCTTCGTTCAGGATTGCGGAATCTGTCAACGAATGCCCTCTGACGAGTTTTGATCGTTAAACAAAAACAGGAGCCGCCGAAATTCGGGGCTCCTGTGAGTCAGATCAGGTTTTGCTGTTCATCCAG
>CANHVD010000024.1 GCA_947463775.1 Planctomycetaceae bacterium
TCAATCAGAGCATTTAGTTCAGTAACGACTTCGGTATAAACGGGAACCGTGCCGCCGAGATCTTCAATTCGAACAACAACCGCAAACTTCGTGGGTTGTGGTTTTCTACTCCAACGAGTCGTCGCTGTGATAGCAAATGTATAATGATTTACACTGAATTCTGCCCTGTGATTCTTCCAGTCAAACCAGTCATGCTGAACACTTCCTCGTGATCGCCTTGTCACCTTATGTTCAAATGCCAAATCTGATGCGTCATCAGTGTCCGAATCCAAGTCTTCGGCCGATCCGGCAGGCTCCCCATCGATCGCTTCATCTGTCCCGGACATCTGTTCAAGGATCTGGTCACGATCCACATCCCCTCGGAACATTCGCCATTTCACGTCGATACCGAAGTAGCTCTCCAATCCCCATCGCTGCACTTCTGGATCATGGACCAGCGTTACGGAAATTCGCTTGCCACTCGACGATTCTGAAAACCTTGCCGTCACTGGAATGTCAAAAAAGGCAACCTTGTCTACTTCAAGCTCGCCCTGATGAAACAGCAAAATGGAATAGTCATCGCATTCGGTCGCTCTCGCGGCATCAGGTTGACCATTTCCAAGTAAGTTCATCCATTGCTTTTTGCCAACGGCGTCTAGTTGCTTCACCACGTTCTGAAGGTCACCTCGGTACACAGCAGAATTTAAAAGGAACGCTTTCAGCAGTGGAGCGCTGATATGCTCTAGTCCAAGTTGCTGAAGTTCATGAAGCAGAATCGCAAGCTTGTGTGCGACTCTTGGAGCAGCAAAGCTGGTTCCGAACTTGTGTGCGGCAGCGGGACTCAGTTTGTTGCTCGCCATTACGACATTTGTTGCCGCATTCCCATGCACCATTGTGTGACTCACATCCGTTACCAGATTCCCTCCGAATTCCACGACGTCTGGTTTTGTTTCCCCCTTTATACCCGGGCCGGAGCGTGTGAATGGTGACGGCTCGAATTCAACTGCCAATGCTGTGTTCGGCGAATGGGCAATCATCGTTCCGGCTGCAATTGACCCAACACTGATTGCAAGTGCAGCTTGTCCCGGATCAAGGATGCGAGAATCGTCATTGCAAAGATAAACGGGATACGGAACTCCATCTCTTAAGTAATCGCGGACCGTGTTCGGATGAACATTGCCCGTCGAAACAACAAAAACAATATCATAGTCTCGACTAAGCCGATCAAGCGTTCTGGCTGTCCATGAGGTTCTCGGCTGAGTTCTCTTGGTATCTTGGTTCCACTTCTTTGCCAAGTCGCCGACCGATAGGTTGAAGATCCTGACTCCCAGAGGTACGAACACAGAAACCACCTCTTCAATCAGCCTAGACAGCAGCCGCTCTTCTTCGATCTGATTGTCATCTGCTAGAATACGAGCTCCAGCAATCCACACTCTTCCGACATTCTCTGCCCCTTCATCAAGATTTAACGCATAGTAGGCCGCTAGAGATGCAACGCCAGACCCGTGCCCGTTGCCGTCATGCGGATTATCGCTATCGTGCATCAAGAACGACTTGAGCAGTTCAGATTTTGTGACCGGCCTGAGAAATGGGTTTTCTGCAGTTACACCGGAGTCAATGACGCAAACAACGGGTGCATCGTGTGGTGGAGGAGTTATTGGGGCGAGTTTCGTGAAATTAAAATCATTCCAGATCGTGTGGAACGTTTCAAACCGGGGCTTCGGCTCAAACCATGAGATTTTTCTCTGCCATTCCTTTTCCTCAACCAAGCGTTTAAACATTTTTCCGGTGCATCGAATCACAGCCCTGCAGATTCGATCACGTTCTTCGTGTTCGAAAATCGTGCCATGAATGTTGCTTGCGAATGCATTATTCAGATCTGCCAATATGTTGGCAATTTCTTCACGTCGTTGATCTTGTCGACCAGCCAAGGAAATTAGTTCTACTTCGCAGATCACGAATTCCTGTTGAATCAACGTTTCATATGAAGTTAACAGCTCGTCGCTTAGCCGATCCTCAGGGACACCGGGAGTAAGATCTTCTATCTTTGCAAAGCTTTGATGCTTCACCATTCCGTTTCTTGGAGCGGATGTCTCGAACTCCGCTACTTTTGCCGCAAAGGTGTCAAGACTCTCTGCCGTTGGCACAGCGAATGTCACACTGTCCGAACGATCCACAAGCGGTTTCAGTCCAGTGCCGGACAAGGATATCGGACCATCGTGCGTCACTTTGTAGAAGACTGCGCGTCGCTCATCATCTGATAGTGACTTCAGATGATTGTTGATTGCCTCAACTTTCGTTCCCAAAATTCGTGCAATTTCACTACGTCGTGCGAGTGCTTCCGGTGCCAATGGCACTACCCGACCTCCGCCTGCCCTACGCGCCCTTATTGTCGGTTCAGCAAACTGTCTGGGTGGGAAGTCATTATTCATCCGAGACCTTTCGACGACGGTTTGTTGCAGCCATCATTTCCCGCATGTATTTTAACTCTGACGATACCTGTTCAGTCGTCAGGCATTTTCTGTCTTCAAGGATCATAGACTTGATGGATTCGATAAGCACTTGTTCAAGCTGCGCGAAAGAAAGCCCTGAAGTCTGCTTAACAAGAGCGTCAAGAGCGCCCTTGAATTGTACGCCGTTTAGATGATGCTGAATGAACTGTTTGCGTGCTTTGGCCGACGGAGTTGGAAAAAGAATCACATCGTCAAATCGTCGCCAAATCGCGGGATCCAGCATGTATTGGTGGTTACTCGCTCCAATAAGAATACTGTCTTTCGCGACAAACGTATCCATTGCCTGCAGGAGACTATTCACCACTCGCTTCAGTTCGCCGACATCACGCGAATCATCGCGAGACTTTGCAACGGAATCGATTTCATCAAACAGCACAACCATGGGAGTTTGCTGTGCCGTGTCGAACACCTGCTGAAGATGCGATGCCGTATCGCCAAGGTAACTGGAGATCAATGCACTTAAACGCACAACGCCAACCTTGAGACCAAATTCATTTGCCAAGTGATGCGCTGTAAGTGTCTTCCCACAGCCCGGAGGTCCCCAGAACAGAAGCTTACTCTTTGGCGAGTATCCAAAGCTCGCTAGTTTTTTTGCGTTGCGGCGTTCGTTTATGAAACGATCGATTCGGCGTTTCGTCGACTCCTCCAGCAGTAACTGTTGTGTGTTTGCTGGTTCATGGTAGATCGTCAGTAGCTGCTCACCAGAACGTCGATCTCGGGGTAGAGACGACAGGGCCACTGATTTATTCTGTTGGCTGTTCGGACGCGAGAATGTTTCGGTTCCAAGCGCAGCACGTAATTCCTTCGCTTGCCCGTGGTGGTTGGCCGCGAGTTGATCAGCGATGATGGATTCTGCAACCTTTCGAAAGGCGGTTTCGTTTCTGTCCCGAAAGGCGCGAAATAGCCGTTGGAGTATTTCCACGTCGGTCATTTGCTCATTTCCTGTACTGGCCATTGTCATTCAGGTCCCATTGATTCGAGAATTTGCTCCCTTTGATCTGTATCATCGGCACTTCCCATGCCAAACGGTCAATCGATCGCAGCATGGCCTGCACATACCAGTCTTCCGGCTGCCTCTACACATTCTAGCGCAGTTCTCATGGTACGTCACTCTACTGTTTTCAAGCTGCTTCGTTATGGTTAGTTTTGGCTTCAAAAGGCTGGACTATTCGCCGTTTCAGCCAAATCGCCGAACTCGGAATCTGCTTGAATCCTGCCGTTTTTCGAAGTCGGTTGACTTCTCTCAGGATGTTGAACATCTGCCGTTTAACCGGTGAATAAGGCTCAAATGGGGCGGCGTAGAATTCTGAGATGAGCGTTTCCTTTGTTCTTCGCAGGGCGAGGCCGACGTAGTGGGCTTTGAGTTGCCTATAAGTTTCGTCATCAATTCGGACTTGAACGTGCCCGTTCCGGAAGGAAATCAGATAGCCGCCAAACTGAATCCCCTTCCGCCTGACGTCCTGAAGTCGGCTCGCTTCCCGTTGCTTAAAGACATGCTCCCCTTCCGACGCCAGAATCACAAAGAAGTTCCGGAACCGGATGTACTGCAAATTCGCAAAGCCAAGTTCCTTTCGTCGAGCTCGTTCCCACTTCTTCCAAGTGATGTCGTATCGCTCAATCAGTTTCTGATCCACATCGGCCGGAACCTTGTCGTCCGGAATCTGGCCGGTCACGTACCACCAGTATCCTCGGCCAACATACGAAACGGCCAATTGCTGAATGAAGCCCTCCAAAGTCGTGGCTTCGCATTCGTACTGCTTCTTCTTCATGTACCTCCTTCGAAGAAAAGAAGGTTTGTTTGATAGCGCTCAAACAAACCAAAAAGCGAATCACAAAGTCGCAGGAAACCGAATCTTGCGTTGCAAGGTCTACAGTTACGGACCTGCTTCAGACGCATACAAAGCGTCTTCACAGGTCGCATAACTGTATTCAAACAATGCAGTCCACCAATTCTTGGTGGTCGTCTTTTTCCTGCTTCGAACCTTTCCGCGAAGAACCTTCTGTACGCTGTGCGTACCTCACCTGTCCTTCGCCAATTCGCAAAATCAAGGGAGCAGTCCGCCAGGACTGACCTCCTGATTCCGCATTGCATTTCCGTCAGGAAAACTGAACGCCGCTGATTCCTTCAGCAGCGTTCGACTTCTTCCGTTTCAAAATGCCAGTCAGCTCTTTCGTTGTTCCTCATGTCGTGGGCACCACCCCATAACGGAAACGGGTTGCGACTGCCTGCCGCAAAGAAGCGTTGCCGCTCCTCTGGCCGATTTTCCGACCACCACCGCAAAACCCAGAACTTCCCGCCAAGGATGTTCTGTGTTTTCTTCTACTTGAGCCCCACTCCCAGTCTGAAGCGTTTCAAACACCGATCGATATATCGGCACCGCTGGAACCACCAGCGGAAGCTTCACACCTTCCCAGATTAGTTTCACCTGTCGAACATTGAGTCATGTGGATCAGCGATTCCTCGCAACGCCGCATGTGATGTAAGTCGCTGTCAGGCGACTCCACTTTCCAGATTCCACCGACCACCAAGTATTGGTAGTTCGCAGAACCTGATTTCAGGCTACGAATACAGAAGCTAGCCTTACGGAACACATACAGGTTTTCTCCGGTCACGTCGTGTCATCTTCACGAAGTGACGCATCTTGGCATCATCTCTCAATGCTCTTTCTCGCAAGCAGTTTCCCGCCTTTCATGGTTGAGCTTTTCGGTGTCCGGTTTTGTCCCTTGCCTTCGCAAGTCTTTGCCGGAACATCGGAACCTGTCAGGTTCCGAGACCAACTGTCACCAGTTGATCCCTCCCCACGCGAGCCAACGTTGATCGAGGATGTGTTCAAAACATCGCCCGAACCCCGTCGCTGGATTTTCACCAAATCAGATGAAACGACCTTTTGACTGTTCAAACTTTGAACAGTCAAAAGGCATGTCTCTGTCGCCCTCACTCTGTCCGCCCTGCATATTGAAAACGCATAACAGGGAGCGACAAACGGAAGCGGGCCAATGCCGTCCGAGCTGAAGCTCGAATCAGCAGGCAGATCGCTTCGTCCTATCGGATAGAATTCGGGGATTACTTCTTTCAAGGTCTGCCTTCTATACAAAGGAAGGCAGAAGAAAGGGATTACTCCCGAAAGCCTCCGTTGAGCACGGACAAGCCACTCTCGTGGCATCCGGCTCGACCGACGAATCGCATCGTGGTGGTTAAGCCACGCCCTTTCACTTTACTGGTGAGCAAAGTTACTCCGGGTGCGATCCCGAAACGGAATAGTCAATTGCAATCGTTTTACGATCATTGACGTGTGCAGCGGCTTCATGCCCTGCCGGTCGAACATATCGCAATCCGAAAAATTAGTCACACTTTGGTGGAGTGGTTTCTGGCGGATGTGGGCGGTGAAAGCGTTCATCGGCATTTCGCCAGATTCGATTCTGCTGGTTCACAGCGAGGTGAATCGTGAAAGTAATCAGGATTGATGCGGCAATCAGATATGGCCAACCGAAAACGCCAATGATTCCAGCAAGAAAGCAGAACCACGCCGCAAAGCTCAGCTTGATGAGAAGCGAATCTGGAACTTCGAGCAGAGGATAAGTCTCTGGCAGTCCCGCTTCGTTCGGAACTTCAACGGGCCTGAACATCCAGCGAATGACATAGGGAACAGAGTCTTGAGGCTGCAAAGTTTTCATGCCCTGAAAATACCACAGCTCGCGATCCTTACTCAACAGCTCACGCCGTCTGCTCGGTTTGAGTAAGAAATTGAATCGTGGCAAACTCGGGACAGTCAACTTCATCGACAAGTACCCCATCGTCGGGCATTCGAAGAGGCCAGCCAGTCTTCTTCGAAAGCCCGATTCGGCACAGGAAAGGTTTTATCCTTTCTGACCGCGTCGAGGCTGAAGGCCAAATTGTTTCGGCCTTCGAATTCCTTGCATTCTGCAATGGAGGCTTCGTCATGAAGCGGGAAGAAGCTCTTGAAAAGGTTGATGGTGCATTGGCCGAGCTGGAACAAGCTTTGGCAAACGGGGATAGTGAAACGCTGAAGGCATATCTCGCCTTCCTTGGACGATTTCACAGCTACAGCTTCGGAAATCTGATCCTGATTTACATGCAGTGTCCAACTGCAAGTCATGTGGCTGGATTCAATGCATGGAAGAAGCACAAGCGACACGTGAAGAAAGGCGAAACTGGCATCCGGATTCTGGCTCCCATCATCTACAACAAAGAAGTCGATGAAGGAAAAGAACCGGCAACAGCCGAGGAAGCGAAGAAGAAAAAACTCGTCGCCTTCAAAGTTGTCTCCGTCTTTGACGTGAGTCAAACGGACGGAGAAGACCTGCCGAGCATTCGAGGCTACAGCGGCGACCCCGCTGAAAACCTGCAAATACTCGAACAGTTCGCGACCGCCAAGAACATCAAGGTTGTCTGGCAGCGTCCAGACAGTGGAGCCCTCGGCATTTCGAAAGGCGGATTGATTGAAGTCGATCCGGAATTGGAATCAGCCGATCGCTTCGCTGTCATGGTTCATGAGGTCGCACACGAACTTCTTCATCGAGGCGAGCGACGGGAGAAAACCGACAAGATCATTCGAGAAACCGAAGCAGAAGCAGTCGCCTTTGCGGTCTGCTCCGCCGTTGGGCTCGAAGTCGGAAACTCTGCCGCCGACTACATCAAGCTTTGGCAAGGTAGTGTTGAGCAACTACGCGAATCACTCGATTTCATTCGCGTGACCGCCTCGGATATTCTCAGCGCCCTGAGTGTCAACGTCCCTGTCGAAGAACCCGTAACAGCCTGATCGCTGTTGGACTCATTCCCCTGCACCCTCCGGATTTAAGCCTGTGCCGAATCCGGATTTTTCTACCTCGCAGGCTCCGACGAACGCCAGTGAATTGGAATCAAAATTTCCGGAGGAAACTCCCAATCCGCTCTTGCGTCTCTGGAAAGTAATGTTTTTGACCACCACAATCGTAAGGGACAATCTCCTCAAGCCCTGAAGTCACTCCAAACAGAGACTCGCCATGGTCAAGGATCTAGTATCAAAAATTGACGGAACGCCAAGTAAGCGGATTTACCGTTCAATCATCGCTGACTATGGATTCGAGACAGCAATCTGCGAATTGATCGACAATTCTATCGATGCTTGGCTACATCCCCGAAAGACACACGATCTCAAGATTTCAATTCTTGCCGATACCGAACAACAGACAATTCGAATCTCGGATAACGCAGGCGGAGTGGCCGAAACGGACCTCAGAAAGCTGATCAGCCCGGGAGAAACATCCGTTTCTGGCGACGGCGCAACGATTGGAATTTTTGGAGTCGGTAGCAAACGCGCAGTCGTCGCGCTCTCACAACAAGTTCAGATCTCCACACGTTTCCGAAAGAGCAATTCATATCGTCTGGAATACGATGACGAATGGTTGTCTACCGAAGACTGGGAGCTCCCATACCACATTCTGTCAAACGACATTAATCCCAGTTCAACTGAGATACTGATGTCAAGGCTTCGCTTCGCCATTTCCAACGATGATGTCGAACGACTCTCAGATCACCTTTCATCAACCTACGGAGAACTGATCGAAGAACTCGGGATATTCATCTCACTCAACGGCACACGAATTGAGGCTCACAGGTTCAATCAATGGTCGTTTTCTGAAGGTTTCGAGCCCAAAAAATATACGAGAAAGATTACTCTTCCAGTCGGCTCACAAAGTATTAAGTTCCAAATCACTGGAGGACTACGGAGGGATCGGGCGGAACGCGCGGCAGAATATGGCGTTTACATCTATTGCAATGGGAGATTGATCGCAAGAGCGCTAAAGTCACCCGAAGTAGGGTTCATAAAGGGACACGCTGGTCAACCACACTTCGTTTCTTCACTGGTTAGAGTGGTGCTGATGTTCGAGGGGCCGTCTGGATCTATGCCTTGGAACAGCAGCAAGACGGGAATAAATTACAACCATCCCCTTTTTGCAGCAATCCGGGATGACCTATTGCGGATAATCAGCACTTACGCAGCGATCAGTAAACGCCTGAGTGATGAGTATGAGTCAAAGGTCGAGCCATTTCAGAGCGGCGACATTCCGGAAGAGAAGTTAGCAGACAGCGAAGCAATCAAGCCAAGTCGTCTCCCGGCAATACCGCGTGCAAGGGGAGCCGGATCGAATCTATTGAACCTGAATAGGGCTGTGATGGAATCGAAGCCGTGGACTCGCGGCCTATGCGAAGCTCTCGTCGCGGAAAAAATAATCGGTCGACATCGAGAGTTTGAACAGCAGACTCGCCTCTCTTTGATAATCCTTGACAGCACAATGGAAATCGCCATGAAGGACTATCTGGCATACGAGGTTACAAATCCGCTGGGTGATGACAAGCTGAAGGCTCTGTTCAACAACCGAATATCGGTTCATGCAGAGGTAATGAAGACGGTGCCAATGACAACCGCATTCTGGAAGAGTATGGAGTACTACTACAAGTTGCGATGTGACCTGATCCACAAACGAGCAAGTTCTGGTATCTCCAAAAGTGACATCGACAAGTATAGAAAACTCACTGAACGGTTCCTTCGAACGGCCTTTAGTTTTCGATTTCCAAACGCTGGATCGGAGTAGATCATATTATCGAAGCTCATCTCCACGTTGTCTGGTGCGACTCTGAATAAATGTCTTCACCAGCATTTCACGATACCGATCAAAGGCATCTCCGCCGACTGGCTTCGTCCGGTCATATCCCTCAAAGATTGATTTGTGCTGGGCTCGGCAGAACTTGACGGCTTTCTCTTCGATTGATGCTCGCCGTTCTGGTGATTGACACCGGAACCATGCGACCAGTTTGTCAGCTTGAGTTTCCTTGGTGATCAATCTTCGATCATCGCTTTTCAGTCCGGAAGTTCCTGCTTTCACAAACAGTGCCTGAAATTTTCCTGACGTCTCATCCCGACTGACTCTCATTTCTCTGAGGTAACCGCATTCGATCAACCAGTCAGCCGATCGTTGAAGCAATCGAATCAATTCACTCGGACGATGATTGCTGCTGACACCAAGCGTTCCGATGCACAGTTTCTTCACTTCAAATTTTGCCGTCATGCGTTTGTGAAAACGTTTGTCGAGAATCCGATAAAGTCGCGTTGCAACTTCGTGTTTATGACCGCTGCTAATCTTGCGAAACATTTCCATGTCGATCTTCTTGATGAAGCCGTCGGTGAAACTTTTCCAGATGGTTTCGTTCCAAACGAATGAACAGAGTTGTTCGGTCGACGTCCCCTTCTTCTTTCGAATGCGTTCAATCTGATCTCGTGATGTCAGCGAAACACTTTCAATCATGTGAAAAAGTTTTGATTGCCAGATTTCTTCGCCTTTGTCCCACCAACTGTCTTTGAATTTCAGAGTTGTTCCCGCGATTCGGTCGAAGGCTTCTTCGAGTCGTCGATATGATCGACCATCAGTCGACCAGCCGATTGTTTTGCAAAGACGATAACGAGTGAACTCAACTCGCGGTGATTTGAATCCAGCTTCGTAGGTTAGAGCTTTCATGCCGAGAAGAACTTGATCATCAATCGGTCGTGGCAGTCCATAGGCATCGCTTCCTGTGATCACAAGTTTGCGAGTCACTTCGCGATTCAATGCTCGATCAAAAACTGGATGTTCAACCTCAAACGTTTTTCCGCCAGCACTGGTCACTGGACCAAACGGAAATTCCACGAGGTTCATTTCATCACGCCCGAATAACGGGATGATTTCTGCGGTCTCTTTGACGGCTCTTTTCGTTGCCATTTTTCTCCATCAAAACTGAAAACAGTTCTTATAGTTATAGAAGTTCTATAGTTCTGCAGTCGCAAGTCCCTGAAACGACTGCTGAATCGGGGAAAAACTCGACTCAGAACACGATGATCAGTGACTCAGAACACGATACAACTCGACTCAGAACACGATGATCGTCGTCTCAGAACACGATACCCTCGACTCAGAACACGATACATGCGTTTTTGATGCTCTCGCACAACTCGACTCAAAACACGTTAACCTGATGCAGACATGGTTCCGGTTTCTTCAAGTCGCTTAAAGCAAGTCGAGACTATCGCGCTACGTGGTGAAAGAGCAACTGGGAAAGTTTGCACGATGTTGCTCCGATGCGATGCTCGGATCTACTGTCGCCATTTCTGTCGCGTCGGATATTCGAATCATTTTTGTGTCAATTGTGTCTCCATTCGCTGGGTTCTCCAGAGCCAAGAGAATTGCTTGAGAGCGAGAATTTTTGCCCCTTCCCTTACCATGGCTCACACTAAGATCTTTGCTCAGCGACAAAATTTGACAACCTCATCAGCAATCCTAGACTCCGGACCTGAGTGATCCCGCATTTCTCACATTGATTCCGTTTGTTTCGTGTGTGCTTGCGTGCGTGCTCGCAAGCTCGCAACAACTCAATCGTGAAAGCTTGCAAACTTTCTATCTTGCGTGATTGCTTGAATGCGATCTAAGTTTGATTCATGAGTTGCGTAATCAGTCTTGTGAATACAAAGGGTGGAGTTGGGAAGTCATTTTTGTCCGTGCATCTGGCCGTCTGGCTGGCTGACGCCGGTCACAAAGTGGCTTTGCTGGATGCAGATGATCAAAAAACAGCGTCGAAGTGGCTTTCAGGAGTCGCGGAACATGCCGTTGAGGTCACGGTTTTGGAAGGGGGATCAGAAGAAGCGAAAGCTGAGAACCTTCGGAAGTTCATCAATGAACGAAAAGACAGCTTCGACTTCGTTGTTGTCGACACGAAGGGAGCAGCAGGACTTTCAACTTCCGCAGCGGTGATCAAATCTGATGTTGCCTGCATTCCATTGCAGCCAAGTGCTGCCGATCTCTGGCCGATTGAAAATGCATTGTCGACTGTTCGACTTTCACAGGAAGCCAGAGGTGGACAACCGAAAGCATTTTTGGTTCTGAATCAGACTGATGATTCCGACGTGCTTGCTCGTGACGTTCGCGATCTTGCCGAACAGTTTGGAGTTCCGATGACAAAGACGAACATCAAACGACTTCGTGCTTATCGCGATGCTCCCGGACTTCGCATGGTCGCAACGCGACTCACAGACAAACGAGGCAAGCCCGCCGCAGACCGACTCGCTGATCTCTTCATCGAGTTACTCGACGGATTCCTGCCGGTTAACAAGAAGGTTGCAAATGGCTAATCGAAAACCAAATCCGTTCGCTCAGGATTTTCAATCAATCAAAGAATCTGCAGATGATGCAGTCATGCAGTTTCTAAAGCAGGGGACTCAAAGAGAGTCTGCACCACAACCGGAACCAGCAAAAATTCCGACGCCAGCAGTTGAAGAACCAAAATCTGACAATGTCGTCAGCATTGAAGTGGCCGGAGAAACGACAGAGCGAAAAGAGAAGCCCAAGTCAGAAAAGAAAGACAAACCGGAAATTCCGCGACAAAAATCAGTGGCAAAACCAAAAGAGTGGGGGAGACCGACCGCACTTTTCAATACGCGAATTCCTCAGGAAATGTCAGAGCTTCTCGACGATCTTGTTTACCGCCTGAAGAAAGAAGGAAAACCGCACACGAAGCAGACTATCGCAATTGAAGCGTTGGAGTTCTACCTTGCAAAAAGCGGTATGATTTCAGTTCCAGACTCTCGGCTACAAACCTGAAAATAATTCCGTCACACATCCGTCACAATTTGATGATGATTCCGGCAAGCTTCGCCCACGAATCTTGTCGGATGTCTGATGGTATCTGCATTGCCTATCCGGCAATGTCTTTTCATTGGATATTTGCCGCAAAGATCCGTCCCAAATCCGTCACAATGTTGCCAACGTTGATCCAATTTTGTTACAATTAGATTTCAATCATCTGACTCGGAACTCATTAAGCCACAACACTTTACAAATCAAGAGTCAACGCGGTTACAACACGAATACTTACCTTCGAGCCCTACCGGGTGCACTTGTTTTCGAGATTCGCAAACATCATGAAAACGCCGAAAAAGATAGGACTGGGAGCACAACTCTCCAAGTCCGCTTTTTTGGGTATTGCCTGGTGGCGACAGTCGTCACGTCGTCGCAGCCAAGTGCCCTCTCACCTTCTCCCCGCGGAGCTTCAGCAAGAACTCGTTGCACACTCCGGTCGATTGGCCAGTCGTCAACGAAAACTTGTGACTCTGATCAGGGCTGCTTCGAGTCATTGCCCTGTACCAGAAAATCGAACAATTCTCCGGAGGGTTTACCGTCGAGCGTGATATCGAACGGGACGATTTGCGGGCCCGGCGGCAGGCTTGCGGTATCGGCGGTTAACTTGACCTGAAACGTGCTTCGGGATTCTGCTGGGACAACTCCCTCCAGGACGGCCGGGACGGCTGTGATGCCCTTGGGAAGAACAAGCGTGATGTTGTGATGCTGTTCCTTGCTGCGGAAGTTACGGACGGTGACCTGAATCGTCTGTTCGGTCGATTCGCTGAAGTCAACTCGATACGGATACGCCGAGACCCAGTAAGGATCGAAGCGGTATTCGTAATCGGGATCGGGCAGTAACTCACGATAGACCGTGATCATTCTCTGTGCCCACGCGGTATAACGTTCGATGAATTCCTTTGGCTCCGGCATGACGTACGAATGGCCGCCCATAATGATGTCGGGCTGCAACTTTCGAAGGTACTCGCCAGCGTACAGGTATCCTTCTTCAAGAATTCCACTGTTGCGAGCGACGACACATTCGTGCCCGTCCTGAGTCACGTCGGATGGACTGCCGAACAGATTGTCACCCGTAAACGCAATTTTCTTGCCGTCGAGCTCCAGCCAGAGACAGCAGCCGAATTCCGTCTGGCCGGGCATCCAGTCGACGTGAATCTGATAGCCCTGCCACTCGATGACTTCGCCTTCACGAATTGGGCGTTCAATCTTCATGCCGTCAAAGCCATCGCCGTAGGTATTGATCAGTGCCGCGTAGTCATAGCGACGCGGATTCTCACAGCGGTCGACAATGCGGTCGAGCGTCCACGCCTCCGCACCGTATTTTTCCTTCAGCACTTTGCCGAGCAGAAAGTGGTCGCCATGCATATGCGAAATCCACACGGCATCGATCTGCTTCAGGCCGAGATGTGCACGCATGCCAACGACGATTTCTTCCAGAGTCTGTTCCGGAAACAAACCGCAGTCCAGGACCAGACCATGACCGTTGTCTGAGATGATGATCGAGAAGTTTCGTCCCTGCATGGTGTGATTCAACTTGTACAGATGTGGCGTGACCTGATTCAGCAGAGGCACTTTTGTGGGTTTCGAAATGGGATCACGTTTCGCCTCGTTCGTATCGAACACGGGATAGCCTCGCACGTAACGTTCGCGGAACTGAGTCAGCCGGCGTCCGTACTGCCGCAGTTGGTCCTGAGCATTTGCGATCACCGGCCCCTGCGACGGCAGCAGAAGGTCGGGCTTTCGTTCCAGCACGAGGGCCACAGATTCTGTCAGCGTGTCGATGCCCTTCCCGAACCCATAGTCCCATTCGGTATCGAACCAGTTCGTCATCTTCGCGCCGTCATGAATGAGGCCGCCCGTGAAGGCCAGCGTCCTGTTGTCACTCTTCAGCAGATAGGTCATTCCACCGGGGGAATGACCGGGAGTCGACAGGCAGTGAAGTTCGTATCCGTGCCAGGAAAATGTTTTGTCGGCTTCGAGCGCCTGATCGACTGCAACAGCGAGTCGAGGCGGACGTACGTAGCTGGCCCCGTAGACCGAGTATTTGTCGCCCAGCGTTGGGTACCACCGACGAAACTCGTTCGGCGTCTCAAACAGTTCCCGTTCGGCCGCCGGCACAGCAACTTTGGTGACTTGACGATCAAGCAGTTCGAACCCCTGACAGTTTTCGCGATGATGATCGGTAAAGACCACCCACTCGACTTTGGTAACGCCCATCTCGGCGAGTTTTGGCAACACGCTTCCGTTCCCCAGATTGATCAACAGAGCCGCATCACCGTCTCGCAGAACGTAGACGTTGCAGGTGTCCGTCCATTGAAAAAGCTGAGGGAAAGATTCTGGATCAGGCTGAGTGAGCCCCTGCGCTACGGCGTTAGAAATCCCGATCGACAGGAGGAGTACGGAAAGGACAATCGTGGACACGGGCTGAGTTCGGTTCAGGGTCATTCCGGGTAACCTTTCATAACGACGGGACAAGTCAGCCCACCAGCATAGCGGAGATAACTGGAGAGGGCATCCGTGGAACCTTCAGACCCTCATCCCTGTCCATTGAGAAAATCGTGACTTGCGAATTCGAAGTGGAATCTGGAATCTTTGCGATGGATGACATCGCAGCACGAGTTCTGCTTCAGATCTTCGATGTGAATGCTGCAGAACACCAATTTGGGCCTGGAACACTAACGCTCGATGTCGCCGCCCCTGGTCTGTAATGTGGGGTATACGGTTAGATTTCTCTGCGAAGGCATTTGGACTCGCATCAACCACGGGTTCATCGCACGGATCGAACTTCCTTAGCAATGTCCGCAGATTCGACGCGTTCCGGCTTTCGTCCATAAACGCACGGTTAAGAGCCAGATTGCTGTCGCTGGAATTGCCGTACTTCATTCGACCAAGGTCCCCGACCATGCTTTGCTGTGCTGGAATAGATTGTCAACGGGTGTTATGGTGCTCGGTCGCTCGCGCTAGTCCGCGACATGAAATCTATGTGACACACACCGTCATCGGAGAACTCTGAACGGGCTTTTTTCAACGGACTCTGAATGATGAAGTTTCTCTCGCGTGAGGCGACGGTCGCAAAAGCCGGGTTCAACCGCTGGCTGGTTCCTCCCGCTGCTATTGCGGTCCACATGTGCATTGGTGAAGTCTACGGTTTCAGTGTCTTCAACGTTCCTCTGACACAAGCCGGTGCAGGTTGGACCATTCCTCAGGTTGGCTGGATCTATTCAATTTCGCTCTTCATGCTGGGGATGTCAGCCGCTGTCTTTGGCAAATGGGTAGAACGTAGCGGGCCACGCAAGACGATGTTGGTCAGTTGCCTCTGCTTCTGTGGCGGTCTGGTCATCTCATCCATCGGCGTGAAGCTGAAGTTGCTCTGGCTGCTTTACATTGGTTACGGCTTCACCGGCGGCATTGGCCTCGGACTTGGCTATATCTCGCCGGTCTCAACGCTGATCAAGTGGTTTCCGGATCGGCCGGGAATGGCGACCGGAATGGCGATCATGGGATTCGGAGGAGGGGCTCTCATCGGTGCTCCCCTTGGCGTCAAACTGATGGATTACTTTAAGTCATCCACCTCCGTTGGCGTCTCGGAAGCGTTCATGGTCATGGCTTGTCTCTACGCGATCTCCATGATGTTCGGAGCACTGATCGTCCGAGTCCCGCCGGAGGGATGGAAGCCTGAAGGCTGGCAGCCAGGGAAGCACGTCAATTCGATGATCACGAATGCGAATGTTGCCGTAGATGTCGCATGGAAGACGCCACAGTTCTGGTGCCTGTGGGTGGTCCTGTGCATGAACGTTAGCGCTGGAATCGGGATTCTCGGTCAGGCGTCGAAGATGTGTTCCGACATGTTCGGTGTCAGTGCGACCGTCGGTGGTGGGTTTGCAGGACTTCTCAGTATCTTCAATATGGGTGGCCGATTCGTCTGGTCGTCCATCTCTGACACGATCGGACGCAAAGCCGTCTATTGCATTTACTTTCTCCTCGGGGCGATTTTGTATTGCCTCGTCCCGTGGACACAGCACACACAGAACAAGACGTACTTCGTGATGGTGACCGCTGTCATCATCACAATGTATGGTGGTGGCTTTGCAACAATCCCCGCCTATCTTCGCGACATGTTTGGCACTTACCAGATCGGTGCCATCCACGGACGGCTCATCACGGCGTGGTCTGTGGCTGCAATACTGGGGCCCAGTCTGGTCAACTACATCTCGACGTCAAAGATTGAAGCCGGAGTGCCCAAAGCCGAGGCCTACAATTCCACCATGTACGTGATGGCAGGTTTGTTGATCATCGGCCTGATCGCCAACCTCCTGGTCAGACCAGTTCATCCCAAGTTTCACCGCGTTGAATCTCCTTAAGCCTGGATCAATGAAGAAGCTTTTTCTCATCTTTGCGTGGATCTGGATTGCAGTCCCTCTGGGCTGGGGTGTGTACCAATCGGTACAGAAGTCGATGCCACTTTTCGATAGTCAGCCGGACGCCTCGCCGGTAAGCCGCCCATCGAAATGATGAGTGCCCGAATAAAAGCGGAATAAGCCATATGGCTAACCGTACTATCGACGAGCGAATCCATGGGGTTCCGCATCCCGCTCAGTTGAATGGGAGTGACGGAATAGGCGGTGTGGTTTGCCATCATCAGGTCGTGGGGACCCAATCCGCGACGGCGCCCATCCGAGCGTTGCTGCATCAACTTGAACGTTGAAGTGCAATCCCAAACGCTTCAACACTACGGCTGGCAGTCACCACAAGCAATGAAATCTCTTCGTGTCGCTGAGCTGTCCGTTGCGAGATTTTGCCGACGCACTTGCCGCGTTGCAGCTATCCGATAACTCAGGCTGCGGTCATGACGTTTGCAGAAACGCATGAATGGCGAGACCTCATCTTCGTCGCCAATGTCGAAACACTCGCCTCGGCACTGGAAGAACATTCTTACAGCACCGGCAACGACACCGGCATTACAGAACCGGAGACCGGTTCGAACGGCGTGCTGCTCAGTCTATCGAGCGTCGCTTGTGAAGTTGCCACGGACTCATCGCTGCAGCATCGTCACGTATGCCTGGCAGAAATACTCTCGCTTGAAAGAGGCCAGAGTGCACTCGGAGTAATTGCCCTTTCGCATCAGACGAAGGGCATCGTGCTGAACTTCGGAAGGAGAGCCATCGCGTCCTAAAAGGACAATCCCTATTACGCAGAACTTCCAGAAAGAGGTTCTGTACAACAGCCCCACCAGGGCTGTTAATGAATGTACTCGGGCTGATGAGTCTCGGCGATTCGGAGCCGAACATAATCGCATCCTTCATGCTTTATTCCGGTCAGTCACAAGCAGAAACAACTGATCGTTGTGCGAATAAATCGCCTCAAAGCACGAGGGGTTTCGGAACGTCTCTGGGGAGGTTTCACTACTCGTTGCCAGTGTTGTGAACGATATCAACGGAAGTAGCAGAATGTCATCACGCAATCGGAATCAGAACGCTGGCTCTCGAATTCACGATGGGGAGCGAAGTGGGAAAAAAATTGGCGGACGAATCTCGCCAATGCTGCTACTTTGAATAACTGATAAGTGTGAAAAGCAAACCATCAAAAATGCGAATGAGGATCAAATTGGGAAGACGAACAGTTCGGAGATTCTTCTCCGCTGAGTTGATTGAGCAAAGTGTTCGACCGTGACAAGAAAACGACACCGCTGAAACCAACCGTGAGATCAATTCTCCAGGGCTCAGCAGACATCGCATTGATACAATTTTATACAGAACCGGAGTTGGAAAATGATTAGTTTTAACTGGCTGAAATCACTGAGAGCATCCGCGGGTTGCACACGCGTTTCGCGGAGAAGTCGCGTTAAGCCACTCGGAAGAGTGGCGAATATTTCCATGCAACTGGAATCCAGAGTCCTGCTGAGCGCCACGGCCAGTTATGACGCAATTGCTCATTCGCTTAATGTCTCTTCCACAGAATCTGAATCGCTGACGATCTCCTCGGATGCAAACCAGCATGTCGTGGTCAATGGTATCGTCGTTCAGAACGCCGGAGCCAACGTCAGCTCAGCTGATGTTTATGCCATCGTGGTGAATGGTGGCATTGGCAACAATATCATCAATCTGAACGCGGTAACAAAATCTTCATTCCCGATGTGTACGGCAATCTCCATCAGCGGGAATAACGGTGACGACACTATTCACGGAAGTGAATATGGAGACGTGATCAATGGCGGGAGCGGCAACGACAAGCTGACCGGTGGCAGCGGGGATGATTCGCTGGCTGGCGGATCGGGAGACGACACCTATCTGTTTGCGACCGCAACGACAGCGGAAGCGGACACTGTGGCTGAAGCTCCGAGCGCAGGCACGGATACACTGTCGTTCAGCTCTCTGACGACAGATGTGATGCTCAGCCTGGAGACATCGTTTGTTCAGACGGTGCATGCGAATCGGTCACTGAAGTTGAATGCCTCCAGTGTGTTTGAAGATATCGTTGGCGGCTCAGGCAACGACACCCTGACCGGCAACGCATTGGCGAATAAGCTGACAAGCAACGCCGGAAATGACCGGCTGAACGGTGGCAGCGGTGATGATTCCCTGGCTGGCGGATCGGGAGATGACAGCTATGTGTTTCGGACCGCAACGACAGCAGAAGCGGACACTGTGGCTGAAGCTCCAAACGCAGGCACGGATACACTGTCGTTCAGCACTCTGACGACAGATGTGATGCTCAGTCTCGAGACATCGATTGTCCAGACAGTGCATTCGAATCGCTCGCTGAAATTGAATGCTGGCAGTGTGATTGAAGATGTCGTCGGTGGCTCGGGTAACGACACCCTGACCGGCAACGCGTTGGCGAATACACTCACGAGCAACGCCGGGAACGACAAACTGAACGGTGTTGGCGGTGATGATTCTCTGGTCGGCGGATCGGGAGATGATAACTATGTCTTTGCGACCGCAACGACAGCGGAAGCGGATACGGTGACAGAAGCTGCAAGTGGGGGCACGGACAGGCTGTCGTTCAGCTCCCTGACGACGGATGTCCTGTGCAGTCTCGAGACATCGATTAGGCAGACGGTGCACGCCAATCGCTCGCTGAAATTGAATGCTGGCAGTGTGATTGTAGTTGTCGTCGGTGGCTCGGGCAACGACACCCTGACCGGCAACTCGCTGGCGAATACACTCACGAGCAACGCCGGGA